>JBAXFC010000161.1:0-7568 GCA_037140135.1 Chloroflexota bacterium | reverse complement strand
CGCGTGGCACGGCCGTCTCGAGCGAGCGGGCCATCCCCGCGGCTGCGGCGATCACGCCGGCGAAGTGCTGCTCGGCGAGGTTGCTCCCCTCGGCATAGCCCTGCTCGGCAGCCTGCCGCTGGGCATCCGCGAGCAGGGCCCGGACCGCCTCGCTGCGCATCGGGTCCTCGGGCTCGGCGTGCGCCAGGGGCACGGGCGTGCGGACGCCCGCCTGCCCCGTCCAGGGCTCGCCGGCGCGGCGCGCCGGCCGACCGGAGAGGACCCGCTCAAATGAGGCCATCTTCCCCGCCCCGGTTGATGATGATCTCGTCGCTGTCCTCGAGCCGCTTGACGACATCGACGATCCGGCTCTGGGCCTCCTCGATGTTCTTCACGCGGACCTGGCCGCCGATCGACATCTCCTCGCGCAGCATCTCGGCGGCACGGGAGCTCATGTTGTTGAAGAAGTGGGCCTTGAGGTCGTCGGTGACGTTGCGCAGGGCGAGGGCGAGGTCCTTGGTGTCGAGGTCCTTCATCAGGCGCTGCATCGAGCGGTCGTCGAGCAGGCCGATGTCCTCGAAGATGAACATGAACCGGCGGACCTCGTCCGCAAGCTCCGGGTCCGTGTCCGTGAGCTCCTGGAGGATGGACTTCTCGGTCGTCCGGTCCACCTGGTTGAGGACCTGGGCAAGCGGCTTGGTGCCGCCCACCTGCGTGGACTCCTGGACCACGGTGGTGATGCGGCGCTTGATCCCCTCCTCCACCACGTTGACCGCATCCTGGGTCGTCTCGCCGGTCTGGGCGATGCGGCGCGCGACCTCGACCTGCATGGCCGGGTCCAGCAGGGTGAGGATCTTGGCGGCGGCACGGGGCTCGAGATGGGCGAGCACGATGGCGATCGTCTGGGGGTGCTCGCTGGTCAGCAGCTGGGCGACCTGCATGTCGTCCGCCTTGAGCAGGAACTCGAACGGGTGCTTCGCCCGCGCCGCGTGCACCTTGTCGAGGAGCTCGAGGCCCTTGGCCTCGCCGAAGGCCTCGACGAACAGCTCCAGCGCGTACTGGGTGCCACCCTGGAGGTCGTTCATCTCCGCGAACAGCGAGGAGTAGGTGTCCTCGAGGATGTAGGTGCGCACCTCGGCCGGCACGGCACGGGTGTCGAGGATCTGGGCCGCGATCGCCTCCTGGACATCGGGCGGCAGCTTGGCCAGGACGCGCGCGGCCGGCACGGTTCCGATCGTGATCATCAGGGCCGCGGCCTTCTGGATCCCGGACAGGTGCGGGGTCGGGACGGAGGGCGCGGTGGGTGCGAGGACGGACTCGGTCATCAGGGTGTCTCAGGCTCTCAGGGGTGCCTAGCGGCGCTTCTTCTCGTCCTCGCGGAGCCAGGTGTTCATCAGGCTCGCGAGCTCTTCGGGCTTCTCATCCGCCATGAGCCGGATGTGCTCCTGGGCACGCTGGGTGGCGGACGGCGGTGCCGCCAGCTCCGGGATCTCGCCGAAGCCGCGCATCCCGCCCATGCCCGCCATCGCCATCTCGGCGCCCGGGCTCAGGGCCGGCATGCCCATGCGGGCGGTGACCATCTGCATCTCCTCGGCCCGGCGGCGCAGGCCGCGCATGTTCCGCCAGACGAGGAACAGGAGGATGAGGCCGAGCAGCAGGCCCGCGACCGTGGGCACGATGGACGAGGCCGCGCCGGCGATGTCCATCGGGGTCTCGATCTTGGTGGGCACCGCGAAGGCGACGGCGGCGAGCTGGACCACGTCACCGCGATCGGCGACCTTGCCGATCACCGCCTCGATCGACGCCTGCCAGTCGCCCGGCTTCACGCCCGCCGCGTCCAGGGTCGTCTTGTTGAGCAGGACCGAGACCGACAGCCGCTTGATCGTGCCGGGCTGCTTGATGACCTGGGAGACGGTCTGGGAGTTGGCCCAGTTCACCGTCGTCGTCTGCTTGAGATAGTCGGGGCTGGTCGAGGCGCTGGGACCCGGCGAGGCGGACGCAGAGGCGTTGGGGTAGTAGTTGAGGCCCGGGATGTTGGACGTCGTGCCGGCGATGCCGCCTGCGCCGGCGCCTGAGCCGTTGCCCACCACCTCGACCGAGTTCTGGGCGGAGGTGGGCGTGTTCTGGTCCGTCGTGTACTGGGTGACCTGCTGGGTGACCTTGTCGAGGTCCAGGTCCGCGGTGACCGCCACCTGCGCGTTGCCCGGGCCCAGGGCAAGGTTGAGCATCGCGGTGACCTTGTTGGCGAGGTCGCGCTCGATGGTGTTCTGGATGACCATCGCGTCGCTGCCCACGGTGCCCGGGCCGTGGAGCGTGGTGCCGCTCGAGTCAACGACCGTGACGTTGTCCGGGGTCAGGCCCGCGACCGCGCCGGCGGCGAGGGCGACAATGCCGTCCACCTGCTCCCGGCCGGGCGCCCCGCCGTCGCTCATCCTGAGCCAGATCGAGGCGCTGGCGGACTGGTCCTGCGTGACCAGCGTGCCCACCTTGGCCGGGACGACCGTGACCGACGCCTCCGACACGCCGCGGATCTTCTGGATCTCGCCCTTGAGCTCGTCCTGCACGGCGCGCTGGTAGCTGACCTGCTGGGTGAACGAGTCCTGCCCGAAGCCCGGGGAGTCGAAGATCTTCCAGCCCACGGTCCCGTCGGAGCTGTAGCCGGCGGTCGTGGCGGCGATCCTCGCCTTGGCGACCTGGTCCGCGGGCACCTTGATGGTGGCGCCGTTGTCGGTGAGGTCGTAGGGGATGCCCGCGGCGTCGAGGGAGGTGCTGACGGTGCCCGCCGTCGTGGGGTCCATGCCGCTGAACGCCACCAGCATCTGGGGCTGGCCGGCCCACATCACCATGCCCACGAGGAGCAGGACGGAGAACAGCGCGCCGAACACGATCCCGATCCGCTGGGAGATCGTGAGGGTGCGGGCGAGGGAGGTGAGCTGTTCGAACATGGTCGGTCAGGGGCCTCGGAGGGGACGGGGACGGGATCGATCCGTCAGATCTGCAGGCGCATGAGCTCCTGGTAGGCCTCGAGCAGCTTGTCGCGGACGGCGAGGCCGGTCTTGAGACCGATCGACGCCTGCTGGAGCTCGAGCATCACGGTGTGCAGGTCGGCCGAACCGCCGGAGGCGAAGCTCGCCATCGACGCGTCAGCGGTGTTGAGCTGGGTGTTCAACTGGCCGAGGGCATCGCCCAGGGAGTCCAGGAAGGAGCCGCCGGAGGCCGAGACCTGGCCGGCGCCCGCGGTGCCGCCCGTGGCCCCGACCGAGCCGACGACGTTGGGGGCGCCGTTGACGGACGCCGCCCCGCCGGCCGCGCCCACGCCGGTTGGCGCAGCTGCCGCGGAGGCGCGGATCAGGGCGGAGACGCCGCCAAGGGGGTTGATCGCAGCCATCGTCAGCGTCCGATCTCGATCGCGTCGAGGGCCGACTGCTTCGCGGCAGCGGTCACCGTCGCATCCATGGAATAGGAGCGCGCGGCGCCCATCAGGTCGGCCATGTTGGCGGCCACGTCCACGTCGGGGTACGAGACGAAGCCCTGCGCGTCCGCATCGGGATGGCTCGGGTCGTAGACGCGGATCGGGGCGCCACCGGTGGCCGCAAGGCCGGTGACCGCGACGCCCGGGGTGGCCGCCTGGCCCAGCGAGACCGCCTCGAAGACCGGGGCGACGGACTGGTAGGGGCCACCGGCGGCGGTGCGGGTGGAGTGCTGGTTGGCGAGGTTCGCGGCAGCGGTGTCCATGCGGAAGCGTTCGGCGGTCAGTCCCGACGCCGCGATCGCAATCGTGTCGAAGACGCTCATCGAACTCCAACCCTTCAGGTACACCAGGGGACAGCCGCATCCTCGGCTGTACGGGGTTCCGGGAACATCGGTGAGGACACGGAGAACGCCGGTTCCCGGTACCTCCCTGTTGTGGGGTCCGGAGACCTGCAAGAGGAGGCCCCGGCCGGGACCCCCGAACGGCGTACCCGGCTTGCGGACGGGTGCCGGGACCGGCCGCGGCGTACACTCGGGTGACGATGCAGCCTGGACCGGACACCGAGATCGAGCGAGTCCTCGCCGGCGCGGAGTTCTGGGCCCGTCTCGTTCGGGCGGCAGGCGATGCGCCGGCGTCGGAGACCCAGCCTGCGATGCTCGCGGGCTGGGAGGACGGGTATCCCGGCTGCGTTCCCTTCGTGGCCACCAGCGGTAGCGACGCCTGCCACGCGTGTCCGGCGGGTCTGGTCGCCGCCGTGATGGGCTCCGGTCGCTCGCAGCTGGATCGCTGCCCCAATGGGATCCGCCTCCTCGCCTTCCCGGCGCCCGCCGGATCGCGAGTGTCGGCCGCGGTCCTGCGCCTCGGCGCCGACGACGCGGACCACCCGTTCGCGGCGGGCACCGTCCTCGCGGCCGCCAGGCGCCTCCGTGGGGAGAGCAGCCTCCTCGCCTGGCAGGTGGACCAGCGCAACCGCGGGGTGGAGCGCCGCCGGACGGCCGCCGCCGCGCTGGCCCAGATGATCGCCACGACCGAGGAGTTCCACCGCCTCTACACCGGCGCCAACCGGGACAGGGCCACCTCCGAGCAGGCCGCGACCCGCCTGGACAACCTGGCGCGGGAGACCCTGCGCGAATCGGACGGCGCGCGGACCCACGTCGCCCATGTCCTCCACGACACGGCCGCCCAGTCGATGGTCTCCGCCCACCGGTTCATGGAGGCTGCGCGGGCATCGCTCACCGGCCCGCGACCCGAGGCCGCGCCCCGGCATCTCGACGCCGCCCAGGATCGCCTGCTGACCGCGATCCGCGAGATCAGGGTCGTCCTCAACACGCTGGTGCCGCCGGGCCTCGAGGAGCTGGGGATCGCGAACGCGATCAAGATCTACGTGCGCGACAATGTCCCCGAGACCATCGTCACCGGCGTCACCGGCGAGTTGCCGAGGGCCGAGGCATGGCTGGAGGCGGACCTGTTCGCGATGACGGTGGAGGCGATCACCAACGCCGTCCTGCACGCCGAGCCGACATCGGTCAGGATCGATCTGCGCGCCGCCCGCGGGCGCGGCATCATCACGGTGACCGACGACGGGATCGGCTTCGATCCTGCGGCGGCGCGCCGGCAGACCCGCGAGGGGATGGGACTGATCGGGATGACGCGACGAGCGAGCTGGCTCGGCGGTCGCGTCGATGTCACAAGCCGACCCGGCGGCACCACCATTCGTATCTCCGCGCCGCTCGTCGAGCCCGAGGAGGACGTCGAACCGGCGATGCCGGCCCAGGAGGGATAGAACCCATGACGGACGGACCCAGCCGCGTCCTGTTGATCGACGACCACGAGATGTCCCGCCGGGGGCTCGAGGCCATGCTCTCGACCGCCGACTGGGTCGAGGTCGTCGGCGAAGCCGACGGGTGCGAGCCCGGCCTCGCGCAGATCGCGCGCCTGCAGCCCGACATCGTGCTGCTCGACATCCGCATGCCGGGCATGGACGGGCTCACCTGCCTCGACGAGATCAAGAAGCTCGAGCATCCGGTCGCGGTCGTCATCGTGACGCTCTACAACGATCGCCGGTACGTGCTCGAGGCGATCCGTCGCGGCGCCGCGGGCTACGTCCTCAAGGAGGCGTCCACCACCGAGATCCTGGCCACGATCGCCGCCGTCGCCGACGGCCAGCTGGCGGTCGAGCCCGGCCTCCTGCGCGAGGCGCTCATGGCCCCGCCCGAGGAGCCGGCGGCCGAGGAGACCGCGCGCGCCCGGGCCGAGTCGTTCGCGCTCACGCCGCGCGAGCTCGACGTCCTGCGCCTGCTCGCCGATGGCATGACCAACAAGGAGATCGGCGGCCAGCTCTCGATCGCCGAGGACACCGTCAAGAAGCACGTCCAGAACATCATCTGGAAGCTGCGCGCCGCAGATCGCACGCAGGCCGCGATCGTCGCGTACCGGGCCGGACTCCTCGATCCCATCGACGGGTAGCCCGACACGGGGGTGCCCACCCCCTACGACCGGGCCATGACCTCCGGCGCTCAAGGAACCGGTCCCGACGTCCGACGCCTTCGGTACCAGGCATCAGGTATCGACCATGAACGCGACCACATCAACGACACTCGGCACCGGCACCACCGGGTCCTCGGCCGTCCCCGTCCATGTTCCAGGGAGCGGCACCTCGGGGACCACCGGCAGCACCCCGCTGCCCGGTGTCGCCCGGCCCACATCGGATACCCGCGCGCTCGTCGTCCCGCTCGACGCCTTCGCGAAGCGGGGTGGCCCGGACGTCTCCGTGAAGACGGACGCCGGGATCCTGCGCGTGCACGCCGTGTTCCAGATGGATCCGTCCACGAAGGAGATGTCCGTCTCCATCGTGGATGAAGCCGGACGCCTGGTCCGGATGATCCCGCCCGAATCCGTGGCGCGGATGATCGCCGCGATGGCCGCCTACCGGGGACGCTGACCGGTCCGTCCACCAGCACGACCGCCCCGGGGCGGTGATTGCCGCGCGCCGCCCCGCGTCGCCGGAGGCTCCCGTCCAGGAGCTGCAGCTGCTCCTCAACTGTCCCGACGCGCATTCGTCCGTTCCGTCAACCGGCCCTTGGTACGGGCAGGCCGCCGAAGGTACTCCCCCGAGTAGGTCGTGAGGCTGGCGCGCCCTGGCACCGATACCCCCTGCAGACGGGTGCCGGACCTCTCGGCGCCGTATGCCAAGGAGTTCCATGTTCGCCCCCACCATCGCTCCGGCCGCCGAGCTCGCGCTCGAGCGTACCTTCGAGCGGGCCATGGGCGCAGCGGGTCGGGCCCTGGCCGAGATGAGCGGCCAGGAGATCCACGTCGTCGCGACCGAGGTGGCCCGGACAAGCTCACGCCACGTCATCGAGGCAGCCGGCGGCGCCGGCACGATCGTGGTCGGCATCTATCTCGGCATCACGGGCTCGCTGACCGGGCACGCGGTCCTGATCTTCAGCCCCGAGGGAGCCCACCGGCTGGCGGGCATCCTGCTCGAGGGCTTCGCCGAGCTCAGCCCGGTCTGGGACGACCAGGTCGCCCCCACCTTCAACGACCTCGAGCTCTCCGCCCTCCAGGAGGTCGGCAACGTCACCGTCGCCGCGTTCCTCAACGAGGTCGGACGCCATCTCGACGCCCCCTGCTCCCCCACAGTGCCGATCGCCATCACGGACATGGCAGGCGCCATCCTCGATGCGATCCTGGCGGACCTGACGGTCGAGACCGACGAGGTGCTCGCGGCCAAGACGTCGTTCATCAATGGCGGCGACACCATCGAGGGCGCAGTCCTGGTCCTCCCCCAGGCCGAGAGCCTGCAGCGCCTCGTCCACGCGCTCGGAGCGGACTGATGGTCCTTGCTGCCCCAATGGCGTCGGCCATCGCCGGCGAGGGACGAGTGCTGGTCGCGGGGATCGGCGAGATGGTCGTGACCCGGGATCCGTCGGACGTGCTGGTCGCGTACGGTCTGGGATCGTGCGTCGCCCTGGCCATCTGGGACCCCCAGACCAAGCTGGCGGCTCTCGCCCATTTCATGCTGCCGAGCGGGCCGCTCTCGCACCCGCCGGTCAAGTTCGTGGACAGCGGACTGCCGACCTTCCTGGCGGAGTTCGCGAAGGCCGGCGGGTCACCC
>JBAXFC010000160.1:0-7606 GCA_037140135.1 Chloroflexota bacterium | reverse complement strand
CGATTGCGAAATCAGGCCAAGGGAGCCGGCGCGCGCGGTGCCGCGCGCAAAGGTCGCGTTGAGGCCGCTCGACGGTCGCATGATGCCCAGACAGTTCGGGCCGAGCAGGCGGATGTTGTAGCGGCGCGCGTTGGCGAGCATGGCCTGCTCAAGGGCGGTGCCTGCCGCGCCGATTTCGCCAAAGCCGGCGCTGATCACCACCGCGGCTTTGATGCCGGCGCGCCCGCATTCCTCGACAAGGCCCGGTGCAGTCGGGGCCGGCGTCGCGATGACCGGCGTGCGGACGTCGCCGTGGGCGACATACAGGAAGAGCACGCCGTAGCGGGCCTTCACGCTCGTGCCGTTGACGGCGGTGACCAGGTTCCAGGCCGACCCGGGGGTCGTGGGCCCGCAGGTGCTCCGCCAGTTGCCCCCCTTCACGGTACCCACCGTCGTGAGCCTGCTGCCTGCGGGGAGCGTCACCCGCAGGGTCGAGGTGACGTTCGCTCCGGTCCTCGCCGGCACGCCCTTGCAGGCCGTCACCACCGCGGACGAGGAGGCCCAGCGGAAGAGCGAGGTTGCGCCGTAGACGACGGGTACGCCGAACAGGGAGGCCGCCGTCCTTCCATTGACGGCCGTGATCTTCCACCAGCTCGTGCCCCTGGCCGTCATCCCGGCACAGGTCGCCGCCCAGGATGCCCCGGAGACCCGGGCGACCGCGACGACGGTGGCACCGGCCGGCAGCGCCCGCAGCAGCTTCGACGCGGTGGACGGCTTGCCGCGCAGGCTGACGCCGTCACACCTGGTGGCGAGCGGGGTCGTCCCGAGCGCCGGGGACGGGAAGGCCGTCGAGGCACCGCTCAGCACGAGGATCGCGATCATCGCCAGCGCCAGGAGCGGCACCAGGCCGTACCGCCGCACCCGCGCGGGTGCGGCGACGGCAGGGCTTGAGCGGAAGGGCGACGAGGACACGACAACTCCTGGGTGGACCGTCAGCATCGCAGGTGCGGGCGACGGCCTCCATGGCTCGTTGGGACCAGATTGTCCGGGGCGGAGGTTCCATCCCGCAAGCGGGGCCGACGGGAGGTCTGGCGTGGGAGCGGACGCCGGGCGGTGTCGGCGGCGTCCACGGGCTCCGCGCCGGGGCGCGGCTACAATCGGGGCGTGTCCCGCTACTACCGCCTCGATGAGGCCAATGCCGCACTCCCCGACCTCGTGCCCGTGATCGATCGGCTGCGCGAGCAGCGCCGCGAGCTGATGATCCTGCGGGATGCGTGGAGCGAGCGGGCGGGCGCGGCCATCGACGAGCTGCCGCCCGAACCGGCCGCAGCGGACGAGCATCCCGACCTGCGCATCCTTCGCCTCCGGATGCGAGGCCTCGTGGACCAGATGGCCGCCGACGTCGCCTGGTTCGATGAGCGCGGCATCGTCCTGCGCGACATCGAGACCGGCCTGCTCGACTTCGCGACCCTGGCCGAGGGCCGGCAGGTGTGGCTCTGCTGGCGCTCGGGCGAGACCGAGGTCGCCTGGTGGCACACCACCTCCGAGGGCTTCGCGAACCGCCGGCCGCTCGACGCGCTGCCCGGGCCGGCCGCCTCCGCCTGAGCCTGCCCGAGTCCTGAGCCTGCCCGAGTCCGGAGCCTGCCCGGGTCCGGAGCCTGCCCGGGTCCGGAGCCTCGCGAGCCGCCCCGGTCCGGAGCCTCGCGAGCCGCCCCGGTCCGCCGCTATCCCTCCGCCCCGACGTCCGGCAGCAGCAGGCGAACCGTCGCTCCGGCGCCGGCTGGACTCTCCAGGGTCACCGTGCCGCCCGCCGCCCGGGTCATCGCGTAGACCTGCGCGAGGCCTGTTCCCGAACCGTTGGGCTTGGTCGTGAACAACGGCTCGAACGCCCGCTCCATCACCTCGTCCGTCATCCCGGTCCCGGTGTCGGTGACCTCGATCGCGAAGTAGGGCCCGGTGGCCACCGGCAGACCCGCGTCCGGTCCGACCTCCTGGCGACGCACGGTGATGGTGATCGATCCGCCGTCCGGCATCGCGTCGCGCGCGTTGTTCACGAGGACGAGGAGGATCTGCTCCACGGTCGCCCGCCCGATCCGGACCAGGCCCCGATCCTCGAGGTGGATCGCGAGCGGGATCGAGCCGGCGACGCCGCGCAGGATCGGCTCGAGGTCCGCCAGCAGCCAGTCGAGATCGACCGGCGACGCCTCCGAATCCTGGACCTCCCGGCCGAAGGCGAGCAGCTGCCTCGTCAGCGTCACGCCGCGATCCACCGACTCCCCGATCCCGTGCACATCCGAGCTCCGCTGGTCGCTCTCCGCGATCGTCTCGGCGAGATTGCCGAGGTAGAACTGGATCGCGGTCAGCACCGTGCCGAAGTCGAGCGCGGCGGCGGCGGCAACACGGCTCACCGCCTCGAGCCGGTCGGTGCGGGCTGCAGCCTCCTCGAGACGCTGCCGGCGGGTGATGTCGGTGGTCACCCCATACCAGTGGGTGATCCGGCCGTGCGCATCCCGGGTGGAACGCCAGCGCTCCTCGACCCGGATGACGACTCCGTCCTTGCGGCGCATCCGGTACTCGAGCTCGTACTCGTCCGCGTCCGCGTTCTCCTCCCAGACGGCGAACACGCGCTCGGCGTCCTCCGCCACGACGAGGCGCCGCCACGCCCCGGGCGGGACGACCTCGGCCGCGGCATAGCCCAGCATCCGCTCGACCTGCTGGGAGCAGAACACCTCCCCGGTGACCTCGTCGCGCACGAAGACCACGCCGTCGATCTCATCGACCAGCGTCCGGTAGCGCTCCTCGGAGACCCGCAGGGCCCGCTCCGCCGCGATCCGGTCGGTCACGTCCATGACCTGGGAGACGAAATGGCGGACCTCCCCGTCCTCGCCACGGACGGGTGCCACGAAGTGCTCGACCCAGACGATCGTGCCGTCAGGACGGACGTACCGCTTGAGCTCCCGGTACGACGTCCGCCGCCCGCCGAGAACCTCCGTTTCGAGGGTCTGCGAGACGTCGAGGTCGTCGGGGTACGTGATGTCCTGCCAGCGCATCGTCCGCAGCGTGTCCGCGTCGCGTCCGTACATGCGGCACAGGGCATCGTTGACCTCGAGATACCGGCCGTCCGGGGCGATGATGCACATGCCGACGGCGGTGTGCTCCATCGCGAGCGCGAAGCGCTGCGCGCTCTCCGGGGCGCCAATGGCATCCTGCTCGCGCGCTTCGAGCTGTGCGCGGGTGTCGTGCTCGCCGGTGACGTCGTGCGCGACGAGCAGCAGGCCGTCCCCCAGCCGCGAGTACTCCACGTGGAACCACCGGCCCGGACCGGCGCCCGGGACGCGCAGCTCCCGGTCGTACGGAAGTCCGGTGTCGATGACGCGACGGTGGATCTCGACGTGGTCGGCGATGGCGGGCACCAGCCGGAGGAGGCTCTCCCCCGCCGGGTCAGGCGCGTCCGCACCGCCCAGCGCGGCGAGCCGCCAGGCCGGGTTCGCATACAGGATCCGCTCATCGATGAGCTCGCCGGCCGGGTTCCGGACGGCCTCGAGGACGGCCACCGGGTCACGGAGGCTCGCAAGGGCAGCGCGCAGCAACTCCCCGGCAACCGGTCCGGAGGCGGGCCTCACGGCCACCGGGCGTGACTCCACTGCGTTGGGGAGACCAGGTTCGTCACGTCCAGCGACCCGGGCCCCCTGCCTCGTCGCGATGATGTTGCTCACGGTCTGCTCTCGGGTGATGCCACGCCCCCGGTTCGCGATACGGCAGACCGTACCTCCCCACCGTGGCCGATCGTAATGGCCCCTTGGGGGAGGTCCTCAGCCCCCCGGTCGGGCCGCCCGGGAGCGGCCACCCGGCGGGCTCCGGACGTACACTCGATCCCCGGTGATGGTCCACGACGCCCATCAGACCGCGCCTCGCGACACCGCAGCCAGACCGCCCCTCCCGGAGGACCACGCTCGTGAACCGGCCCCAGGCCATCCCGGCCCTCGATCCCCTCTACGCGGACATCCGTCGCCGCGACCCCATCCGGCCGGCCGTGCTGCTCGACGTGCGCGAGGTGGACGAGTTCCGCCAGGCCCGGGTCGAGGGATCGCTGTTCATCCCGATGTCCCAGCTGGGCGTGCGCATGCTGGAGATCCCCAAGGACCGGCCGATCATGGTCATGTGCGCCTCGGGCAGCCGCTCGCAGGGTGCCACCGGGTACCTGCTGCAGCAGGGCTGGGAGGACGTGGGCAGCGTGGCCGGGGGCATCGCCGGCTGGCAGCGGCTCGGCCTCCCGGTCAAGCACGGCCCGGTCGAGGACGGCGAGGGCCGCCTCCCCGGCTGACGGCCGGGCGCCGTCCGCTCCCCGGGAATCACATCGGCCGCCGGCGATGCCGGCGGCCGAGTTGTTGTCAGCGTGCTCCGTGGGCCCGAAGCCCCCGGGTTCAGCGCTTGCGGCGGCGGCCGACCAGCGAGCGGACCTTCTCCTTGTGGTTGAAGGCATACCCGATGAGGATCAGGATCACGAAGTTGACGGCGCCCACCGTGGCCGCGTTGAGGTAGCCGATCTGCTGGCCGATCTCGCCGTCGAGCTTGAGGGCCGGCACCGTGGCGCCCAGCACGCCCAGCTGGAAGAAGGGCAGCTGCGGGGCGAGGTACGTGCGGGCCACGCTGCCGGTGAGCCCGGCCTTCGTCTGGCCGCCCACGGTGAACGCGTGCGCGCCGACGACCATGGTCGAAGCACCCTGGATCCCCTGGGGGAAGTCCGTCTCGGCGAGGTGGTGCCACTCGGCGATCACGCCGGCGGCATCGGGCTGCGCCCAGAGGGTCTCGGTGCGGGCATCAACGCCGTCGCTGCCACCCTGGACGTAGAGCACGCCGTTGGCGGAGAACCCGGACAGGTTGGCGCGCGGTCCCGGCAGGTTCGTCTGCGCGGAGGCCATCCAGTAGCTGTCGATGACGTTGGGGTCCTTGGCAGTGGCGTTGAGACCGCCGCCGAGCCTTGCGATCTGGACGGTGCTCACGGCCTGGCCCTGGTCGTTGTGCCCGCCGACCACGAACACGATGTCGCCCACGTGGAACGCGACACCGTCCATGTTCGCCTCGAGCAGCGGCATCTGGTCCTTCCAGGCGCCCATCGTGCCCGTGGAGCTGACCTGGGTCTTCCACACGGTGCGCGTGGCGACCGTCCCGTCGGTGCCGCCGGTGAGGACGATCCCGTCGGAGACGACGGCCGCGGAGGCCCCGGCGCGGGGCGCGGGCAGCGCCACGGCATCGGTCTTCCAGTCGCCGATGGTGCCGTCGTTGGCGACGTTCAGGGTGAAGACGGTCGAGGTGGGCTTGCCGTCAGGCCCGTAGCCGCCGATGACGTACATCGTGCTGCCGATGGTCACCGAGGCTGCGCTGCTGCGGGCCTCCGGCAGGGCCGGACCCGACTTCCAGGCGTCGACGTTGCCGTCACCCACCGGGTGGGAGACGTACACACCGGCAGACGCGGCTGCGCCGTCGCTGCCGCCGGCATAGAGGTACGTGTTGCCGATGACGGAGGTCGAGCCGTTGGTCCGGCCGGCCGGCAGGGACACCTGCGCGGGGTTGATCTGCCAGGGGAGCGTGGCGCCGGCGGGTGCCGGGCAGGGCAGGGTCTCGTTCTCGGGCGGGCAGAGGTTGACCGGTGACCAGACGAGGAAGCCGAGGTCCACCGTCTTCTGCACGGTGAAGTAGTACGCCCGGTCCGGGATGTACCCGAGCATCAGGATGATGACGATGAACCAGAGGAGCGACTTGGCGATCGCCCAACTCCAGCCATCGGCATCGAACATGCCGAAGAACGCGCGTCGGCGGACGGCGGCGTGGGCGGGAAGCGCTGTCTGGGTCATCGGATCAGCTCCCGACCTTGAGCGTGCCGGTCATGTTGGGGTGCACCTTGCAGACGAACGTGTAGGTGCCCGCGGGCAGCGCCGGCACGTTGTAGGTCACGGTGCCGGGGCCGTTGACGAGATCCCCGTCGAAGAGGATGCCGCCATCGGCGCCCTTGATCTGGATGTTGTGCGGCATGCCCGCGTCCTGGTTGTCGAACTCGATCGAGAACGGGGCGTCGGCCGGGACGGAGAGCTCCGGCACGGTGAACGCGACATTGAGCGCGGCCTCCTTGACCACGGTCACGGCCGGGGCCGCCGACGCGGACGGGGCTGCCGATCCACCCGCCGACGCGGACGGGGCTGCAGACGAGGCGGCAGGGGCGTTGAACTCATCGGACCAGCAGGCCGGATACGGCGTGGCGCCGGGCTCGGGCTTGTAGTTGGGATCCCACCACCCGGTGAAGGTCTTCTCCTTCTTGGTGACCGGGTCGATGACCGGCTCCGCGAGGGCGGGGTCCAGCACGCGGAAGGTCTGGGTGTTGGGAGCGCGGAGGAACGCGACGAGATAGTCGAGCTGCTTGTAGTTGAGGGGTCCCGCCGGGTTCCCGGTGTTGGACCAGACCGGCATGATGCTCTTCGCGTTGCCGCAGGCGAAGCGGCCGCCGGCCTGGAGCATGGTGCGGATGTACTCGGGCGAGAGGTGCGCGAACAGCTTGTCCTGGCGGTTCAGCACCGGACCCTTGCCACCCTCGCCGTTGGCACCGTGGCACTGCGCGCAGTTGGCCTGGAACAGGGTGTAGCCGCGCTCGACCTCGGTGACCTGCTGTCCCTCGAGGGCCACGGTCAGGCGGGGCGTCGTCAGCCCGCCCGGCAGGCCGAGCTCGTAGAAGTAGTAGCCGATGACGAACAGGCCGACAAGCGTGACCGCGAGGAAGCCGACCAGGCGCGCGTTGGCGGACTGGCGGACGATGCGGGCGGCGCGCTCCGGCGTGAGGTCGGCCCTGTGGGCCGACGGCGGCGCCGAGAATCGCTCGGCCGGCGCGGGCGCGGACGACGGCCGCGACGCAGGCAGGCGCTCCTCGGACGGGCGTCCGGTCTGGTCGGTCATCGGTCTCCTCGGTGGGCAGGCAGGCGGGTTGCGGACAACGTCAGGGCTAGATGCACCCGGTCGGGGTGCGCGGCGGGATGATCCCCGGCTGGCCCACCGCGATGGGGAGCGGGCCAAGGGTGATCTTGCCGGTGTTGATGGTCAGGACACCCGCGTCGTCCACCTTGGTGGCGAAGCGGTCCATGCCGCGCGGCGCCGGGCCGTACTGCGGACCGGACGCCTTGATGCCCAACCGGTCGTAGCGCGACCCGTGGCAGGGGCACTCCATCCAGAAGTTCTTCTCGCACGGATTCGGCTTGCAGCCGAGGTGCGGACAGCGCTGGTAGAGCGCCCGGACGTTGACCGACGCGCCGTTGCCCGTCAGGTCGTCGCCCGCGATGAACCGCTGCTGCGACGGGTCCACGAGGACCACGAACGCCTTGGCGGACGGCACGTAGACGGGAAAGCCCTGGTCCACGGGGAGCGCCGAGTTCGCCAGCTTCACGTCGTCGAGCGTGCCGACCTTGACGTCGCCGCCGAACTTGCCGGCGAGGTTGGGCCACAGGAAGCCGACGGTGCCGGCCGTGACCTCGAGCAGCCACAGGCCCATGCCTGCGGCCAGGGAGCCGCGGAGGAGCTCGCGCCTCGAGACACCCTGGACCTGCTCATGGCGGAGGGCCTTGAGGGCCTCCTTGGTGAGCGC
>JBAXFC010000159.1:0-7613 GCA_037140135.1 Chloroflexota bacterium | reverse complement strand
GTCTCCGGGCGACCGGCGGCACCGGCGCCGACGGCGCGACCGCCGGCTGGGCGCAGGCCGTCGTCAGCACCTCCGGCTCCGCGAACGCAGCGACCGGTCCCGACGGCGACGCCGACCAGGACGCCATCGGCGCTGCCGTGGCCACGGCGCTCGGCTGCAGGACGGAGCACGTGCTCCACCTCTCGACGGGCGTCATCGGCGTCCGGCTGCCGGTGGACAAGGTGACCGCGACCGTGGCCCGCGTGGCCGTCAGCGAGCTCGCGGCCACCGACGACGGGTTCGCGGCCGCGGCCGTCAGCCTGCGCACCACCGACTCGACGACCAAGATGGCCACCGCCCGCGTCGAGGTGCCCGCGGCGAGCGGCCACGGCACGGTCAGGGTCACCGTGTCGGGCATCGCAAAGGGGGTGGGCATGATCCATCCCCGCATGGCGACGATGCTCTCGATCCTCCTGACGGACGCGCCGGCGTCCCCGGCCACGCTGCACGCGATCCTCCGCGGCGCGGCTGCCGTCACCTGGGACCAGCTGAGCGTGGACGGCGACACCAGCACCAACGACACGGTCTATCTCCTGGCCTCCGGCGATTCGGACGCGGCCTCGGCCGACGACAACCCCGCCACCCGGGCCGCTCTCGCCGCCGCCGTGGAGGCGGTCGCCCGCGACCTCGCCCGCCAGCAGGCACGCGACGGCGAGGGCGCCACATCGCTGATCACCTGCCAGGTCTCCGGCGCCGCCGACGACGCGGACGCACGGGCGATCGCGCGGGCCGTCATCGCGTCCTCGCTCGTGAAGGCCGCTGTCCACGGGCGCGACGCGAACTGGGGCCGGATCGCGGGTGCCGCCGGCAACGCGGTCGTCGCCGAGGCCGCCATCCTCGAGGCCGCCGGCCTCACGTCCGAGGAGGCCCGCAGCCGGACCGGGCAGCCGGCGGCCGTGGACCCGGCGAAGCTGCGGATCGCGATCGCGGGCCTCATCGCGTACGACGGCGCGCTCGGCGGGCCGACGGGCATCGACAAGGCCGCGGCGCGCGCCGCCATGGACACCGAGGACGTCCTCGTCCGCCTCGACCTCGGGCTCGGTGACGGGACCGGCGAGGCCTTCGGCTGCCCCCTCACGGAGGGCTACGTGAAAGAGAACAGCGAGTACACCTCGTGAGCGAGATCGTGGTCGTCAAGCTCGGCGGGACCACCCTCGCGGACCAGCAGCAGGTCCTGCGCGAGGTGGCCAAGGTGGCCCGCAAGCGCCCCGTGGTGCTCGTCCACGGCGGCGGCAAGCGGATGACCGAGTGGCTCGAGCGCCTCGGCATCGAGTCCCGCTTCGAGAACGGGCTGCGGATCACCGATCCTGCGGCGCTCGAGGTCGCGGCCGCGGTGCTGCGGGGCGTCGTCAACAGCGAGCTCGTCGCGGCGCTCCGGGATGCGGGCTGTGACGCCGTCGGCCTGTCCGGCGTGGACGGCGGCCTGCTCATCGGCCAGCGGGTGCCGAACGTGGGCCTCGTGGCCACCGTCACCGGCGTCCGCCGCGACCTGATCGACTCGCTCCTCGTGGGCGGCCAGGTGCCCGTGGTTGCGCCGCTCGCCCGCGACGAGGAGGGCGTCGTCTGCAACGTGAACGCCGATGACGCCGCGGCGGGGCTCGCGGCGGGGCTCGGCGCCCGGCAGCTGGTCCTGATGACCGACGTGGACGGGATCCGCGACGCGTCCGGGCAGAAGCTCGACTCCATCACGCCCGAGCAGGCCGCGGCCCTGATCGCCGATGGCACGATCCGCGGCGGCATGATCCCCAAGGTCAAGGCGGCCCTCGCCGCGCTCGCCTGGGAGGGATCGGAGGCGATCATCGCCGACGGCTCCGCCGACGACGCCCTCACCCGTGCCCTCGAGGACCCGACGTTCGGCACCCGCGTCGCGGCCCGGGCCGGAGCTGCCAGGGCGGCCGGAGCGGCCGGGGCCGTCGGGGCCTGACGTGATGCTGGTCAAGCGCGATCGCCACACCGCGATCCGGCAGCTGGTGACCTCGCGGGCCATCGGCAGCCAGGGCGACCTCGTGGCGGAGCTGCACGCCCTCGGCTTCGACGTGACCCAGGCCACGGTCAGCCGCGACATCGCGGAGCTGGGCCTGGCCAAGGTCATGCGCGGCGACCACTCCGTGTACGTCACCCCGGAGAGCCTCCGCTCCGCGGCGCGTCCCCCCAGCGACGAGCGGCTGCGCCGCATCCTCGCCGACATCCCCGTCACCCTGGGCCGCAGCGGCCTGATCCTGGTCCTCACCGGCCAGCCCGGGACCGCCAACGTCATCGCCCAGGCGATCGACGAGTCCACGCTGCTCGAGCAGGTGGGCACGGTCGCCGGGGACAACACGCTCCTCGTCCTGTTCGGCGACGAGCCCGCGCTCCTGCGCTGGCTCGGCCGCTTCGAATCGATCCAGTCGTCGGCAGGGCCGGCGCTTGCCACGGAGGCCACCACTCGATGAACAAGGTCGTGCTTGCCTACTCGGGCGGCCTCGATACGTCCGTGGCCGTCGCCTGGCTCAAGGAGCAGTACGGCGCGGAGGTCGTGACGCTCACCGTGGACCTCGGCGGGGGCTCCGTCAGCGATGGCGTGGCGGCGCGGGCGCTCTCCGCGGGCGCCTCGCGCGCCTACGTCGTGGATGCCCGCGAGACCTTCGTCAGCCGCTACGTCTGGCGGGCGCTGCAGGCCAACGCGCTCTACCAGGGCGCCTACCCGCTGGCCACCGCGCTCGCGCGGCCCCTGCTCGCGCAGCTCCTCGTGGAGCTCGCCCAGAAGGAGGGGGCGGACGCCGTCGCCCACGGCTGCACCGGGAAGGGCAACGACCAGGTCCGCTTCGACGTGGCTGTCCACGCTCTCGATCCCGGACTGCAGGTGATCGCCCCGATGCGCGTCGGGATGGGCCTCACCCGCGAGCAGACCATCGACTACGCGAACGAGCGCGGCATCGTGGTGCCGGTCACCAAGTCCTCCCCCTACTCCATCGACGTCAACCTCTGGGGACGCTCGTGCGAGACGGGTGCCCTCGAGGATCCCTGGGCCACGCCGCCCGACGACGCCTTCGCCTGGACGGTCACCCCGTCGGAGGCCCCCGATCCGGTGGACATCGTGATCGGCTTCGAGGGCGGCGTCCCGGTCTCGATCGACGGGGAGTCCCTCTCGGGCGTCGCGCTCGTCGAGCGGCTCCACGCGCTGGGCGCCACTCACGGCGTCGGCCGCATCGACCACATCGAGGACCGCCTCGTCGGCATCAAGAGCCGCGAGATCTACGAGGCGCCGGCGGCCGTGATCCTCCACACCGCGCACCGCGCGCTCGAGGGGCTCGTGCTGTCCAAGGAGCAGCAGCGGTTCAACCGCGTCGTCGCGGACGAGCTGGCCCAGATCATCTACGACGGCCTCTGGTTCAGCGCCCTCTCGCGCGACCTGCGGACGTACACGATGAGCTCCCAGCGCGTGGTCTCGGGCGAGGTCCGGATCCGGCTCGACCACGGCCGGGCCGCGGTCGTCGGCCGTCGCTCGCCCTTGAGCCTGTACGACAGGAACCTCGCCACCTACGAGGAGGGTGACGCGTTCGACCACCAGGCCGCGGTCGGGTTCATCGAGATCTTCGGCCTGCCGCTCCGCGTGGAGGCCGCCCGCCACGGGGCTGTCGGCAAGCACCACGGCGCCGCCTGGACCTGGACCGATCCGCTCCTCGCGGGGCTCCCGACGACCGTCACCGGCGGCTGACGCCCAACGCGAGGCCAGGGCTGCGCCGGTACCGATCGGGCCGCATGACCGGCTCCGGATGCCGTACGGTGTCGGCGTGAACGATTACAGGGGCGACGCAGAGGCGATCGGGCGGGCGGCTGCACGCCCCGCAGGCAGCCGTCCCACGCCGGCGGGACGGGGGCGCAAGCCCGCGAAACCGGCTCGTGCCGTCCCCCACAAGCTGGTGGACCGGCTCGCCTTCCTCCACGAGTTCGCCCAGCTCGCGACCCAGGCCCGCGACTGGGACGAGCTGATGCGCACCATCGTGGACCGCACGACCCTGGCGATGGGCGTGGAGGTCTGCTCGCTCTACATGCTCGCCCGGGACGGGCGGCGCCTGACGCTCACGGCCACCAACGGGCTGGACACGAGCCAGGTGGGACGGGTGAGCCTCTCCCTGGGCGAGGGCATCACCGGCCGGGCGGCCGCGGACCGGACGCCGATCGCAACCCGCGATGTGACCACCGATCCGCGGTTCTCATGGGTCCGCGGCTTCGACATCCAGGGTCTCCAGGCGATGCTCTCGATGCCGCTGGTCTGGAACGAGTCGGTCGTCGGGGTGCTCAACGTCCAGACGGCCACCGACCGCGAGTTCGCCCCCGAGGAGATCGAGTTCCTGGCCACGATCGGAGCGCTCCTCGCAGGGCTCGTCGAGAAGGGCCGGATGCAGGCCGAGGCCGAGCAGCAGCTCGACCGGCTCTCCCAGCTCGACGCCGCCCGGGCGGAGCTGCTGGCCGTGGTCACCCACGAGCTCCGGACGCCCCTCGCCGTGGTCCGCGCCTACGTGGACCTCCTCGCCGATACGGCGGGCAGCGACCACGAGCGCCCGGATCGCATCGTCGCGGAGAGCTGGCGCGCTGCCGCCACCGACCAGGTGACGCGCCTCGACCGCCTGGTGGACGGGATCCTCGCCTCGGTCAGCGGCGAGGGCCTCACCAGTCTCCGGCGCGAGCCGTTCGATCTCGCCAACTCCATCGACCGCACCGTGGGCACGCTCGCCCTCCTGCTTCGGACCCGCGCGGTCCGCTGGGTGCCACCCGCCTACCCGATGGTCGCTCGCGGGGACGAGGTCCGTTTCCGCCAGGTGCTGGAGCAGATCCTTGACAACGAGGCCAAGTACGCGCCACCCGAGCAGGCGGTCTCGATCGGCATCTGGCGCACCGCCGGGGAGATCCACGTCTACATCACCGACGACGGACCCGGCGTCCCGTTCGAGGACTGGGAGGCCGTCTTCCAGCCCTACGTGCGCGTGGACCGGGCGCGCTCCCGCGGCTCGGGGATCGGGCTGTTCGCGGCGCGCCGGCTGATGGAGGCCATGGGCGGCCGCGTCTGGATCGAGAAGAACGGGTTCGGCGGCTCCCGGTTCATGATGGCCCTGCCGATCGCCTGAGCGGCCAGGGGTCAGCGCCAGAGCGCCTCGTAGGGATGCTCGCCCGTGATGGGCGATCCGCGCGCGAACCGCTCCAGCCCGAAGCGGCGGATGTCCACCGAGCGCGGCGCCCCATCGAGGATCCACTCGGCCATCGCCTCACCGATCGCGGGAGCGGTCTTGAAGCCGGAGCCGGAGAAGCCGCACTGCAGGAAGAGGCCTTCGGGGCCCGCCGCGCCGGCCGGACCCAGGATCGCGCGCTGGTCGGGCGTCATGCCGTCCTGACCGCCGTGCGCGGTGCGGAAGTCGCCGTCGGCCATCCACGGGAGGCGGGCGCAGACCCGTTCTGCCAGCTCCTCGACGAAGGACGGCTCGTAGGCCTCGATGGGCCGGTCCGGTGAGCCGCCGATGCTGTTGCCGGTCTCGAGGCCGACGAGGAGCAGGTCCCGGCCCTCGGAGCGGAAGTAGACCGATCGGATGTGGTCGATCACGACCGGGACCGGCGCGCCCTCGCCGGGCCGGCCGGCAGGCAGGCCGAAGTACCCGGTGTCATGGCGCCAGGGCGAGATCGGGACATCCACGCCCGCGGTGGCGGCCAGCTCGCCCGCCCAGGCGCCGGCCGCATCGACGACCACCGGGGCGGCGACCGCGCCGCGGTCCGTCTCCACGCCGGTGACCCTGCTCCCATCCGTGCTGATCGCCTGCACCCGGACGCCGCCCGCGTATGCCGCCCCGTCCCGGCGGGCGGCGGCGAGCAGCCCGGTGGCGGTGCCTGTGGGATCCGCGTACCCCGAGAGCGGCTCCCAGGCCGCTGCCACGACATCATCCACGACGAGACCCGGCAGGATCGCGGCCGCCTCCGCGGGCGACACGACCTCCGTCCGGATGCCCAGCGCCTGCTGGGCGGCGACGTTGGCCCGCAGCGACGCGACGTGCGCATCCGGGACCAGCTGGAAGAACCCGGTGCGCACGAAGCCGCAGTCGCCCTCCCCCACCCGGTCCGCCCACTCGGTGAACACGGGCAGGGAACGCCACGCGAGCTCGGCCTCGAGGGCGAGGTCGTAGTGCATCCGCACGAAGCCCGAGGAGCGGCCCGTCGCGCCGGCACCCGGCGCGGACCGCTCGAGGACCAGGACACGGACACCGCGCCGGGCGAGGTTGAACGCCGTGGCGGCGCCCTGGACCCCGGCCCCGACGATGACGACGTCGGCTGTCGTGACCGGCAGGCCGGTCAAGCGGCGTCGCCGCGCAGACGCGCGTAGCCCGGCCGGACGACATCGCGCAGCAGCGCCTCCCGGGCCGGGAGCGCCAGGAACGCGGCCTCGATCGCGGTGGTGGTGAAGGTCTCCATGTCGTCGAGGCCGTACCCGAAGGCCGTCGCGAGCGCGAGGTGCTCGGAGGTCGCCGAGACGCCGCTCATCAGCCGGTTGTCGGTGTTGACGGTGACCTTGAACCCTTCGCGGTAGAGGAGGTCGAAGGGGTGTTCCGCCACCGCGGCGCAGAACCCGGTGTGGACGTTGGACGTGGGGCAGGACTCGAGGGGGATGCCGCGGTCGCGGACGTGCCGCGCCAGGCGGCCGAGGACCGGTGCCCCGCCGGCATCGAAGGTGATGTCGTCCCTGAGGTGGTTGCCGTGGCCCAGGCGCTCGGTGCCCGCAACCGCCAGCGCCTCGCGGATCGACGGCGGGCCGTACGACTCGCCGGCGTGACAGGTGATCCGGACGCCCTCGCGGCGGAGCAGCGCGAACGCCTCGGCGTGATCGCCCGGCGGGAACCCGGCCTCAGGACCCGCGATGTCGAAGCCGCAGACGCCGGCGTCGCGGTGCCGGATCGCCGCCCGGGCGGCGTCCATGACGTTGGGGCCCTGGCGCATGCCGCAGACGATGGCGCCACTCGTGATCCGGTTGCCGGCCGCGGCGGCCCGGCGCTCCCCCTCCCGGAGCCCGGCGACCACCGCCGCCACGACCTCGTCATCGGTGAGGCCGGCGGTGCGCGAGAGCTCGGGCGCGAACCGGACCTCCGCGTAGACGACGCCGTCGGCCGCGAGGTCCTCGACGCACTCCGCGGCCACCCGCTCGATGGCGGACGCGTGCTGCATGACGCCCGTCGTGTGGGCGAAGGTCTCGAGGTACAGCTCGAGGCTCTTGCGGTCCGCTCCGCGGCGGAACCAGGTGGTGAGGGCGGCCTCGTCCTCGGTGGGCAGCTCGCGATAGCCGTGCTCGCGCGCGAGGTCGATGATCGTCGCGGGGCGCAGGCCGCCGTCGAGATGGTCGTGGAGGAGCGCCTTGGGCGCGCGGCGGACCTGGTCCGAGGTGAGCATCCCGGTCATGCCCCGAGCCTGGCCTTCGCCGCGGCGAGCGCCTCCGCGACCCGGCCGGGGGCCGTCCCGCCGGTCACATCCGCCGACGCGAGCGAGCCCTCGACCGTGGCGGCCGCGCGCAGCGTCGCGGCGATCCCCTTCTCGTGGGCGAGCTTGCGGGCGACCGC
>JBAXFC010000158.1:0-7628 GCA_037140135.1 Chloroflexota bacterium | reverse complement strand
GGAGAACCCCGCCCGTTACAATCGCGCCCATGTCCGTCACCCGCACCTGGGACCAGGCCGGTTCCCTCCCCGTTCCCGCCAGCGGCCCCGCCCGTCCCGAGATCGTCGCCCTGCGCGGCGGGCTGCCGGACGTGCCCGAGCTGTTCACGTTCATGCGCGATGCGGAGCTCCGTTTCGAGACCCTGCGCATGACCGTGGAGGAGCACCGCTGGACCGCCCGGGGCGAGGAGGTCGTCGTCTCTGACGTCGCGCTCCGCCACCCGGGCGTCGCCAAGGTCCTCGTCTCGCGACCGGGTGCGTCCCTCGCCGCGAGCTACGAGGTCTGGGCCTCGGACGGCGAGACCGTGTCCACGTACACGGCCTCCCGGAAGCTGGGCACCAGGCGTCCGGCCCGCGGCGTCGTGCGCGGCACCGCCAATCCGGACCTGCCGGGCTCCTCGCGCGTCTACCTCTCCGTGACGCCGCTCCTGATGGAGTCGCTGCCGGAGCTGTTCATCCACCCGGCCGGGTTCTGCCAGAACATCCTGGCCACCGGCTCCTGCGAGATCATCGGCCTGACGAGCGTCGCCGGCCGCGAGGCGATCGCGCTCGAGTGCCGCGCGCCCCGGACGACGGAACTTGCCGGCGAGCGCCAGGACTTCGTGATCCGGATCGCCGTGGACCGTCTCGACGGCGTGATCCTCCACCTCGAGGAGTCGCTCGGCGGGCAGGTGACGCGGGACGCGGTCGTCACCTCGTACCGGCCCAACGCGCAGCTCGGCCCGGCCGACCTGGCGTTCTCCTTCCCGGGCGACACGACCTTCATCTACTAGGCCGGTTCCCGGCCGGGTTCCGACGGATGTCGGGCGGGTTCCTGCGCGGGCGGCCCCGTGTGGCGCACGCACGTCTTCACTGCTGATCCGCTGCCTCACTGCGTCCGGCGCAAGGCCGCGGCCTCGCCGGGCCCGACTCCAGCCCGAAACCTGTCATGGCCGTGCCCGGCAGCGCACCCCCAGGGGGGCCGCCGGCACCCGCCGGCGCGCCCCGGGCGTACATCGAAGAGCCCGGAGGCGATGCCTCCGGGCTCCTGCGCTACGACAACGGTGGCTAGATGACCTCGAGATCCCTCTCGATGGCCGCCAGCTCCTCGGCCGTGCCCTGGACCTTGGGTCCCTTGAACCACTTCCTGGCCGAGACCGCGTACCAGAGCGCGGCGCCACCCAGGACGATCACGAACACGAGCGGGGCGTAGTTGAAGGTGCTCACGTTGATCGGCTGTGCCTGCGGCAGCATGAACAGCACGAAGATGACCACAACCCAGACGGTCGCGATGGAGCCGACGAGGCGGCCCCACTTGCCAAGGCTCCACGGTCCGTGCTGGAACTTGTCGCCGGCGCGGACGCGGAGGAAGACCGGGGCCACGTAGGCCACGTAGAGGCCGATGACCGCGATCGAGGTCACCGCCGCGTAGGCCGTGTAGCTGAACAGGTACGGAAGACCGAGCAGGAACGCACCGCCTGCGGCCAGCCAGATGGAGTTGGTTGGCGTTCGGGTGCGCTTGTTGATCTTGTGCCAGAAGTTGGAGCCGGGGATCGCGCCGTCGCGGGCGAAGGCGTAGATCATCCGGGAGTTGGCCGTGACCGAGGCCATGCCGCAGTAGAACTGGGCACCGATCACGAGGAACAGGATCACCAGACCACCGGCCTCGCCGACCGCGTCCATCCAGACGGTGACGGGCGGCCCGGCGTTCGACAGCGTTGCCGCCGAGTCCAGCGCGTGCTGGTAGCCGTCGATGGCGCTGCCGTCCGCGGCCTGGAAGACCTTGTCCGGCGTGATGCCGACGTTCATGGCCACGAGCAGGATGAAGCCCGCGATCACCGAGATGATCACCGACCAGATGATGCCCTTGGGGGCCGCGGTGTCGGCGTTGTGGGTCTCCTCGGACATGTGCGCCGAGGCGTCGAAGCCGGTGAGCGTGTACTGCGCGTTGAGCAGCCCGATCAGCATCACGTAGAGCGGGATGCCCCAGAGGAGCGGGCCCGGCCATTCCGGGTTGGAGCCGCCGCTGCCGGTCATGTTGACCGTGTGCGTGAACACGGTGCCGAGATCGGTGCGCGTGTGCTGGTTGAACACGACCGTGACCAGCACGATGGCGCCCACGCCCACGAGATGCCACCAGACGGAGACATCGTTGAGGAACGCGACGATGCGGATGCCGAACGTGTTCAGCAGCGCGTGGATGAACAGCACGACGCCGTAGATGGCGATCGTGTACGGCGGCGTGGTCGGCAGGCCGATGGTCAGGTTCAGGAACGCGTTGATGAAGAACGCGAGGCCGAAGTCGATGCCGGCCGTGACCGCGATCTGCCCGACGAGGTTGAACCAGCCGACGAACCACGACCAGGTTGCCGGATTCCCGCCCGATTGCGGCGCCAGCTTGGCGGCCCAGTAGTACAGGCCACCGGCCGTGGGATAGCTCGAAGCCACCTCGGCCATGCCCAGGGCGACCATCAGGACGAAGAAGCCGACGAACAGCCAGCCCAGCGTCATGACAGCCGGACCACCGGTGTACATGGCGAAGTAGAAGAGCGTGAGACATCCCGACAGGATCGAGATGATCGTGAACGAGACCGCGAAGTTCGAGAACGTCTTCATGCCACGGCGCAACTCCTGCGCGTAGCCCAACTCATGAAGCCGTTGCTCGTCCCTCGAGCTACCGCCGCCACCAGGTGCGGACGTCATCCTCCGAAACCCTCCTTCTTGCGCTGACAGATAGCGCTACGATCGCGCCCTCACGCGATCGGCCCTCCAAGTGCGCAGTAAGCGCAGATTGCGAGAGCCGTGTCAACTTTCTAGGCGTCAGGCGGCCGATCGGGCCACGAGGAGGAACGACGCTATGGGAGACCGGCTCGCCGGCAAGGTCACGATCGTCACCGGGGCGGGCTCCGGAATCGGCAGGGCAAGCGCGATCCGGTTCGCGGAGGAGGGTGCCCGGGTCACCTGCGTGGACGTCAACCGGGACGCCGTCGAGGAGGCGGCCCGCGAGATCGGCGACCAGGCGTTCGCCGTGGCGGCCGACGTGAGCGACGCGGCCCAGGTCAAGGCGTACACCGATGGCACCGTCGAGCGCTGGGGCCGCCTCGACGTCGCGTTCAACAACGCGGGCGTCAACATCCCGGGCGTCTTCCACGAGGTCCCGGACGAGGTCATCGACCGGACGATCAACGTCAACGTCAAGGGCTGCATCTACGGCTGCCGCTACGCGATCCCGTACATGCTCAAGCAGGGCGGCGGCTCGCTCATCAACACGACGAGCGTGAACGGCCTGGTCGCGGAGCCCTATCTCGCGATCTACGCCACGTCCAAGGGCGCGATCGTCATGCTCTCCAAGGGCATCGCGCTCGACTACGCCAAGCAGGGCATCCGCTGCAATGCGCTCGCCCCGGGCTGGGTGGACACCCCCATCAACTACGCGCACGCCGAGATGCTGGGCGGCCTCGCCGAGGTCTACGCGACCATCGACTCCTTCCAGCCCATCGGGCGCCCCGGCACCCCTCGCGAGCTCGCCAACGTGGCGCTGTTCCTCGCGTCGGACGAGTCGTCGTTCGTCACCGGCGCCGTCATCGTCGCGGACGGCGCGATGACGGCGAAGTAGCCATGCCCTCCAAGCGAGCCCAGGCAACCACCGAGCAGGCCAGGAAGAGGTCCCACCCGATGCCCAAGCAGTCCCACGCGTCGGCCCACCACCCGCACGGCAAGCACCCGCGGCTCGAGGAGCTCGAGGGGCTGGTCCGCTCCGGCGAGATCGACACGCTCGTCGTCGCCATCACGGACATGCAGGGCCGCCTCGTCGGCAAGCGGGTCCAGGCGCAGGCCTTCCTGGCCGGCGTGATCGACCACGGCGCCCACTTCTGCACCTATCTCCTTGGCACCGACATGGAGATGAACACGCCCGACGGCTTCGCGCTGATGAACTGGGAGACGGGCTACGGCGACTGGATCGCCCAGCCGGTCTGGGACTCGCTGCGCGTGCTGCCGTGGCTGGAGAAGACGGCGCTGGTCCTCGCCGACGCGACCGAGGAGTCGGGCGAGGAGATCCCGGTCAGCCCGCGGACCCTGCTCAAGAAGCAGGTCGAGAAGGCGGCCTCGATGGGCCTGGCCATCAAGGCGGGCTCGGAGCTCGAGTACTACGTGCTCAAGGATTCGTGGGAGAGCCTCGCGGCACGCGGCTGGCCGCTGCCGCAGCCCTTCGGCTACTACAACGAGGACTACCACCTGCTCCAGGCCACCAAGGCCGAGCCGCTCCACCGGCTGCTGCGCAACCAGATGACCGAGGCGCGCATCCCGATCGAGTTCTCCAAGGGCGAGGCGGCCCCGGGGCAGCACGAGGTCAACATCCGCTACGACCACGTGCTCGAGTCGGCCGACCGGACCGTGATCTTCAAGCACGGTGCCAAGGAGATCGCCTACCTCAACAACTGGGCGATCACCTTCATGGCCAAGCCGGACCACCGCTGGACCGGCTCCTCGGGCCACCTCCACATGAGCATCTGGGGCATCGACGACGACAAGCCGCTGTTCGCCGCCGACAAGGGCGAGCCGGCCGGGCCGTACGGCATCTCCGAGCAGGGCGCCCAGTTCATGGCCGGCATGATGGCCCTCTCCCGGGAGCTGGCGGTCTTCATCGCCCCGTTCGTGAACTCGTACAAGCGGTTCGCAGCGCTCTCCTGGGCGCCGGTGAACGTGGTCTGGGGCCGCGACAACCGCACCACCGGCTTCCGCCTCGTGGGCAACGGGACCGCGCTCCACGTGGAGAACCGCTTCCCCGGCGGCGACATGAACGCGTACCTCACGTACGCCGCCATGATCGGCGCGGGCCTCTACGGCATCGAGCACAAGCTGGAGCTGCCGCCCGAGTACAAGGGCAACGGCTACGTGGCCACCGGCTGCGACCGGATGCCGCGGGCGCTCTGGGAGTCGGTCCTGGAGCTGCAGAAGTCCGAGGCGGCGAAGGAGATCTTCGGCGAGGACGTGGTCGCCCACTACCTCAACGCGGCGACCGTCGAGCAGCAGCAGTACGACGCGGTCGTCCACAACTGGGACCGCGAGCGGTACCTCGAGCGAGGCTGACCCGCAGGGAGCGGCACCGCTGCAGCCGGTTCGGCGCGTCCGGCGTAGCCTCTTGCCATGGCGAAGCCCAAGCGCGAGAACGATCGGTACGTCCACGCCTCGCTGCGCGAGCAGCTGACCGGTGCGCTCAGGAGCTGGCGCAGCCACAAGATGGCGCTTGGAGTCGCGGCCATCATCCTCACGGGCGGCCTCGCCCTGGCCGTGATGACGCCCTCGCACGTCCGTATCGGCGACCTGCGCGCCGGTGACTGCCTCTACGTCCCGATGGGCAAGGACGACCTCCAGGCGGATGTGGGCCTCGAGGCGGACGTTCTCCTGGTCCTCTACTTCCAGGGGGCAGAGCGGGCGCCGTGCACGGCCAGTCACGGGCACGAGGTCCTGGCCACCTGGACATACCCGGAACCCGCCGGCACGCCGTGGCCGGGCCGGGACGCCCTGGTGGCCGGGCGGGCGGCGGCCTGCACCTCGGCCTTCGCGGACTACGTGGGCAGGCCGCACGACGGGTCCGCCCTGACCTTCACCGTCGGCGTTCCGGACGAGCCGCGCTGGACGGCCGGCAGCCGCGTCGGCATCTGCCTGCTCTACCAGCGCGACCGCGCGTTCCTGACGTCGCCCGCCAGGGGCGGCAACCGCTAGCCTGGCGCCTCCTGGCGCGGGGACGCCGGCGCGCCCGGGCACCGGCGACGCCGGGGCGCCGTGCCCTTGTTGCGCCGGGTCGCTACCCTTGCATCCCACCCACCAGCCAGTACCCGAGCGGAGCACCGATGCGACTCGACGGCAAGGTCACGATCATCACCGGCGGCGGCAGCGGCATGGGCAAGACCGCCGCGGAGCTGTTCGCCCGCGAAGGCGCCATGGTCGTCGTGGCCGACTACTCCGAGGCCTCCGGCGAGGCGGTCGCGGCCGCGGTCCGGGCGGCCGGCGGCGAGGCGACCTTCGTCAAGGCCGACGTCTCCAACGAGGACCAGGCCCGCGGCATGGTCCAGCACGCCGTCGCCACCTACGGACGCGTGGACGCGCTCTACAACAACGCCGGCATCATGCCCGAGGCCGACCACTCGGTGATCGACACCGACGTGGACACCTGGGACAAGGTCATGGCCGTCAACGTGCGCGGCGTCTTCCTCGGCTGCAAGTACGCCATCCCGCAGATGCTCGAGCAGGGCAGCGGGTCGATCATCAACATCGCGAGCTTCGTGGCCATTCTCGGCTGCTCCGTCCCGCAGGATGCCTACACCGCGTCCAAGGGCGCCGTCCTCGCGCTCACCCGGAGCCTCGCCGTCCAGTTCGCCGGCCGCGGCGTGCGCAGCAACTCGATCAGCCCGGGCCCCGTCGAGACGCCGCTGCTCATGGAGTGGCTGCTCTCCGACGAGGCCGCCAAGCAGCTGCGGCTGGCCCGCAATCCGAGCGGCCGCTTCGGCAAGCCCGAGGAGATCGTCAACGCCGGGATCTACCTTGCGTCCGACGAGTCGCGCTGGACCAACGGCGCCAACTTCGTCATCGACGGCGGCATCACCGTCAACTACTTCTAGCCGGTCGATCCGGCGCACGCCAGGAGCGACACCGTGCCGCACAAGAACGATCACGACCGCGACGACGCTCCTGCCGACGAGGCGGGGGATCTCGCCGAAGAGGCCGACGAGGCCGCTGACGAGGCGGAGGAGATCCTCGACCACGACGACGCGGGCGAGGACGACCAGGACAAGGCCGGCGAGTACACGGGCGAGCAGATCGACCCGGGAACCCGCCGGCTGGCCATCGGCGTGGACGTGGGCGGCTCCGGGGTCAAGGCCGCAGCCGTGGACATCGACACCGGCGAGATCGTGGGGCCGCGCCACCGCGTCCCCACGCCGCAGCCGTCCACCCCCGCGGCCGTGATCGCCTCGATCGCCCGGATCGTGCGCAAGATCGGGCGCGAGGTGAAGCTCGATGCCACCACACCGGTCGGCGCCGGCTTTCCGGCCGTCGTCATCGACGGCATCACCCGCAGCGCTGCCAACGTGGACGCCGGCTGGAAGGACTTCGACGCCGACGCGGGCCTCGAGCGCGTCCTCCACCGGCCGGTCCACATGGTCAACGACGCCGACGCGGCGGGTGTCGCCGAGATGCGCTTCGGCGCGGGCGTCGGAGAGCGCGGCGCGGTGTTCCTGATCACGCTCGGCACCGGGACGGGCTCCGCGCTGTTCTGGAACGGCACCCTGGTGCCGAACCTGGAGCTGGGGCACATGGAGATCCGCGGGCGCGACGCCGAACGGCGGTCCGCCGCTTCCTCGCGGGTCCGGCGCGGGATCTCGTGGAAGGCCTGGGCGATGGACCTCGACGAGCACCTGCTGGCCATCGAGAAGCTGTTCTCGCCCAAGCTGTTCATCATCGGCGGTGGCGTCTCCAAGCGCGCCGACCTGTTCATCCCGCGGCTGACGGTCCGAGCCCGTGTCGTGCCGGCCAAGCTGCGCAACGACGCTGGGATCGTGGGCGCGGCGATGGCGGCCGTCGAGGCGGAGTCCGCGAAGGCCTGAGTC
>JBAXFC010000157.1:0-7705 GCA_037140135.1 Chloroflexota bacterium | reverse complement strand
GATCAACGCCGCTCCGGCGGGCACCCACTCCTCCGCGCTCGTCGGCATTCCCGGGCGACCGCCGCGCCCCGGCTCGTGGCCCGCGGGCTGCACGTTCGCGGCACGGTGTGCCGCTGCGACCGATGCCTGTCGGGCCGAGCTCCCGCCCCTGGTGGACCTCGATGGCGAACGGCGGGTGCGCTGCATCCATCCGATCGCCGAGCCGCGCGTCGCGCCGACGAGGACGCCGATCGCGCGGCCCGAGGAGGCTGTCGGCTCGTCGATCGTCGTCAATGGGCTGCGGGCCAGCTACGGCAAGACCACGGTTCTCCACGACGTGAGCCTTGAGGCACGAGCGGGACGCTGCACCGCCATCGTCGGCGAGTCGGGGTCCGGCAAGACGACGCTCGCCCAGTGCCTCGTCGGCCTGAACCAGCGGTGGTCGGGCGAGGCGTTGCTCGACGAGGTGCCGCTTGCGCCGGCGGCGCGCCGCCGGACCCTCGACCAGCGGCGGCGCCTGCAGTACATCTTCCAGAACCCCTACGGATCGCTGAATCCGCGGCAGAGCGTCGCCGAGAACCTCGAGGAGGCGCTGGCGCACTTCGAGCCCAGGCTCGATGCGGGCGCCCGGCGCGACCGGATCGACAAGGTGCTCGAGCAGGTGGCCCTGTCGGCCGAGTACGCGGACCGGATGCCGGACCAGCTGTCCGGAGGCGAACGCCAGCGGGTTGCGATCGGACGGGCCCTGATCGTCGACCCGACCGTGCTGGTCTGCGACGAGGTGACCTCGGCGCTCGACGTGTCCGTCCAGGCGCTGATCGTGGAACAGCTTCGCGAGCTCCAGCGCAGCACCGGCCTCACCATGCTCTTCATCACCCACAATCTCGGTGTGGTCCAGAGCATCGCCCAGGACGTGATCGTGCTCCGGCGCGGACGAGTGGTGGAGCAGGGCCGCGTCGTGGACGTCCTCTCGACGCCGCAGCACCCCTACACGCAGCAGCTGCTGCGCGATCTCCCGGTCATGGAGGCTGCTGCCTCCGGCCCCGTCGACGCCAGTGGACCTTCGCCGGTCCTGCCCACCTTCTGACCCATCCAACGGAGGTCGTACCAATGTCCCGAACCCTGGGCCTCGGACTCGTCGGCGCCGGAACGATCGCCGGTCGGATCATGAACCACCTCGCCGTCCCCGACGTCCAGGACGCGGTCCGCGTGGTCCACGTCTGCGACCCGGTTCCCGGGCGAGCGGCCGCCGTTGCCGAACGGTTCGCTGTTCCGCGGGCCGGCCAGTCGTACGAGGAGCTGCTGGCCGATCCTGCGGTGGACATCGTGTGCATCGCCAGCCCGATCGGGCTGCACTACGAGCAGGGCATGGCGGCCATCAAGGCCGGCAAGCATGTCCACTTCAACAAGACGATCGCCACGACGGCCGCGGAGGCCACGGCGCTCATCGACGCCGCGCGTGCGGCGGATGTCAAGCTCGTCGCGTCGCCGGGCGAGGTGCTGCGACCGCACCTGATCCGGATCAAGGAGCTGATCGCGGAGGGCGCGATCGGCACGCCGATCTGGGCGGCCGCGGGCTGTGCCCTCTGGACCTACCACGAGGACGAGCCGGAGCGCACGTCCGAGGGCGGCGTCGCGGACATCGACCCGTCGTGGTACTTCCGCAAGCCCGGCGGCGGGCCGCTGTACGACATGACCGTGTACGCGCTCCACGCCATGACCGGCGTGCTGGGCAGCGTCCAGCGGGTGACGGCGATGTCCGGCGTCCGGATCGAGGAGCGGCAGTTCAAGGGCCGCGCGATCAAGACCGAGGCCGACGACAACACGCTCGTTCTCATGGACTTCGGCAACAACCTGTTCGCCCTCGCCTACGGGACCGCGTCCGGCATCCTGAGCGAGGACCGTTCCTGGGACCCGGATCCGCGCATCTACGGCACGGGCGGCCAGATCATCCGCGACACGCTCAACGGCGTGCCGTTCGACTATCCAGGCGCCGAGCTCGCCCGCACCCCGGTCGAAGGCGAATCCTGGGTCGTCCCGGGGCCCGAGCTCATCCTGCCCCACATCACGCCCGCCCACTACCCGTTCTCCGAGTGGCACGTCTTCGAGGACCTGATGCAGCTCGTCGACTGGGTGCGTCTCGACAAGCCGTCCCCGGTGACCGCCGAGCACGCCCGCCACGTCGTCGAGATCATCGAGGCCGCGTACCGCGCTGCAGAGACCGGTCAGACGCAGGTGCTGACCACGACCATCGACGGCCTCGTGGCCTGAGCAACTGACGAGGTGACGGCCATGACCGCGAACGTTCGTTTCGGAATCATCGGCACAGGCGCAATCGCAGGTGAGTTCGCAGACGGCCTCGCCGCAGCGAAGCATGCCGAGCTGGTAGCGGTCGCGTCGCGGAGTGCGGCTTCGGCTGCGGCATTCGCAGCCGCGCATCCGGGGGCAGGCAGAGCGGTCGCGCGGGCGTACGGCTCGTACGAGGAGCTCCTTGCGGACCCGGCGGTCGACGCGGTGTACGTTGCGACCCCGCACCCGCAGCATCCGCAATGGGCGATGGCGGTGCTCGATGCCGGCAAGCACGTCCTGTGCGAGAAGCCGATTGCCGTCAATGCCGACGTGGCGTCGAGGATCTTCGAGGCGGCCCGGGAGCGGGGCCTCGTCGCGATGGAGGCGTTCGCCTTCCGGTTCCACCCGCAGACGCAGAAGCTGCTCGAGCTCATCTCCAGTGGGGCCATCGGCCGGCTGCGCGCGCTCGACATCGCGTTCACCTACGACTGGCCGGAGGGCCGCGCGGTCGCGCGGCGGTCGGCCGGCGGCGGGATCCTCGACGTGGGCACGTATTGCACGTCCCTCGCGGCGCTGATCGTCGCTGCGGCGCAGGGGGGCGACACCGCCGAGGCCACATCCATCGTCGCCCTCGCCGATCTGCACCCCGTCGAGCGGACCGACGTCGTCACGTTCGCGGTGGCGAGGTACCCGGACGACGTGCTGGCCCAGCTCTCGACGGGCGTCGGCCTGATCACGGACGACCATATCCGCGTGTACGGCACTGCAGGCCAGTTGGCGATCACCATCCCCTGCTGGCGTGGGCCGATCCGCGACCTGGCCTCCCAGATCACGCTCACCCCGAACAAGTCGGCGGGCATCGAGGGTCCGTATTCCACGACCGAGGCAGCCGAGGTCATCTTCGACATCCCGGGCGGGACGAGCATCTTCACGCTTGAAGCCGACGGGGTCGCGAGCGTGATCCGTGGTGGATCGACTGCTGCGGCGCCCTATGCCGCCCACTCGCTCGCCAACCTCCGTGCCCTCGACGCCTGGCGCGCCGCGGTCGGGGTTGCCTACGACGACGACATCGAGGCCGGCGAGCCGGTCACGGCCTAGCGGGCCGCAACGACCACGACAGCTGGAGGCAGCGCATGCGCGGACTGGTGTTCGAGGGGATCGGCCAGATCAACCTCCGGGACATCCCGGACCCGCGGGTTGAGGACCCGCACGACGTCGTCGTGGCGGTCGAGGCGACGGGGATCTGTGGCACGGACCTGCGGCTCGTGTCCGATCCGCCGCTGCTCAAGGGAACGCCTGGGTCCGTGCTCGGGCACGAGATTGTCGGGCACGTCATCGACGCCGGATCGAATGCGGGCATCGCGGTCGGCACACGCGTCGTGCTGGAGCCCAACGTCGTGTGCCACAGCTGCGCAGCCTGCTTCGACGGGCGCTTCAACCTTTGCAGCAACCTCCGGCACCTGGGCACGCACATCCCCGGCGGGTTCGCCGACAAGGTGGCGCTCCCGGGCTCCTGCTGCATTCCGATCCGCGAGGACATGAGCCTCGAGCGGGCCGTGCTCACGGAGGGCCTTGCCTGCGTGCTCAACGCGACGCGGCGGGCAGACCTGCATCCGGGGCGCTCGGCGGTCATCTTCGGCGCAGGGCCGATCGGGCGCTTGTTCCTGGCGGTCATCAAGGCCGCGGGCATGACGGACATCGTGGTCACGGAGATCTCGCCGGAACGAGCGCGCCAGGCACGCGAGCGCGGGGCCATCGCGACGTTCGACCCGGCCGACGGCCCGATCCCGGAACAGATCGCAACCGTCCTGCCCGACGGGGCGGACCTTGTGGTGGACACCGTCGGCATGCTGTTCCACGACGCCCTCGAGGTGGTCCGCAAGGGCGGCCGGATCCTGGAGTTCGGCCTTGCGGACGAGGCCGTGCTGCCGGTTCGCCCGGTGCTGATCGCCAAGAAGGAGGTCACCATCCAGGGCAGCTACCTCACGCATGGCTACTTCCATCCGGCGGTGCGGCTGCTCTCGAACCCGGCCTTCGACGTGGATGGCATGCTGGGCAAGGTGTTCACCCTCGACCGGGTGATGGATGGGTTCGAGGTCGCCCTCCAGCGCGGAGCTGACATCAAGATCGCCATCACGCCGTAGCGTCGCACCCGGCCCGGCGGCGACGCTGGCGGGCCGGTCCGGCCCGCGATCACCCGGCCTCGGGCTCCGTGCCTGTCGCGGCCGCCTCGAAGCCTTCGGTGTACTCGGGGCCGGCGGCCTCGTGCCGGCGGATGGCGACCGGTCGGCCCCTGCCGTCGAGGTACACCCGCGCAAGTCGATGCGAGAGCGTCTGGAGCACCTCCCAGGTGATGGTGGACCGGACGCCCGCGACCGCATCGGCCGAGACCGGGCCGACCGGCGCCGCCTCGAGCAGGGTCAGCGGATCGTCGGCGGTCACCGTCGTTCCCGTCAGGTCAACCGTCATCGAATCGGACGAGATCCGTCCAACGACGGGCACGACCTGGTCCCCGGCGACCGCCACCGTGCGCGGACCGGCGTTGCGGGTCCAGCCATCCGCATAGCCAATGGGCACGGTCGCGATGCGCGAGAGTCGCGAGGTCACGAACGTGCCGCCGTAGCCGATGGGTGTCCCAGCGGGCACGTCGGCGATCCGGACCGGTGCAGCACGCACCGCCAGGCACGGGCGTAGGGTGGCAGCCGGGCCATCGCTGCCCGCCAGCTCCGGGGGCAGGACCCCGTACAGTGCGAGACCCGCCCGAACAAGGTCATACGCCGGGGCGCCATGCAGGATCCCGCCGCTGGCGTCGAGGTGGCGCAGCCCGGGGTCGATGCCGTCGGCACGGAGCTTCGCGAGCACCTCCTCGAACGCGCCGACCTGCCCGGCGGTCACCACGGGATCCTCGGGTGCCGCAAGGTGCGACCACGTGCCCGAGAGCTCGATGCCTGCCGCGCGAAGGATCGAGGCCGCCGTGACCGCGTCCTCCGGGAGGACGCCGCCCCGGCCCATTCCCGTGTCGATCTCGAGATGGACCCTGGGGGATCCGGCACCCATGCCTGCGATCTCGACGGCCGACGCCACATCCCCGATCACCACGTCGATGCCAGCCGCGTGGGCATCAACCCAGCGGGTCTTCGGGGCGGGGTAGTTGACCAGGATCCGGCCGGTATCGGCGTGCCGGCGCAGCAGGAGTGCCTCATCGAGGGTTGCCACCGACAGCCATGTCGCGCCCGCGAGCCGGGCCGCGCGGGATGTGACCTCGATCCCGTGGCCATAGGCGTCTGCCTTCACGACCGCCGCCACGGCTGTTGCGGGGCCGGCCATCCGGCGGAGCGCGGCCACGTTGCCGGCCAGTGCCGGCAGCGACACCTCGACCCAGGCGTGCCTGGCCAGTGGGGCGAGGCCGGCAGCGGCCAATGCCGCGTCCATCCCCCGCATTGACCGGGTACCCTGCCAAGTGGTGTCCACGTGCGGCGCGGCTCCTCTGAACGGCAAGCTTGTCGGCGTGGTGCGACTCACGGTCGTATTCGCCGTGGACGAACACAGGAAGGCCGGAGTTGTTCCGTGTACGTCAAGAGTGTACGATCTAGGCCATTCAACTGGTTTGTTTGAGGGTATCCCATGGCTGCCTGGGACGTCATCATCGTCGGCTCCGGTGTCGGCGGTGGCGCCATCGCCTTGTCGTTGGCCGGAACGGGCCGGAAGGTCCTCCTGCTCGAGCGAGGTGACTGGCTGCCCCAGGAGCCGCAGAACTGGGATGTCGCAGAGGTCTTCGATCACGCGGTCTACAAGACCAAGGAGACCTGGGACGAGGCCGGCGGAGCGGCCTTCAAGCCGGGCGTCCACTACTGGGTGGGTGGCAACACCCGGCTTTACGGCGCGTCGATGCCCAGGCTGCGCGAGCGCGACTTCGGGGCGCTCGAGCACATCGATGGGACGTCGCCCGCGTGGCCCGTCTCGTACGCCGACATGGCCCCCTGGTACGACCGGGCCGAGGAGCTGTTCCACGTGCACGGCCTGCGCGGCGAGGATCCCACGGACCCGCCGGCCGGACCCTTCCCGTTTGCCCCGGTCGAGCACGAGCCTGTCATCGAGCAGCTGAGCGAGAGCCTCAAGGCCCAGGGGCTGCATCCGGCGCACCTCCCCCTTGCCGTGGACCTGCAGGAGGGCGGCAAGTGCATCCGGTGCAAGACATGTGACGGCTTCCCGTGCAAGGTGCGCGCCAAGTGGGACGCCGAGGAGGCCCTGGTCCGCCCCGCGCTCGCCAAGGGTGGCATCGAGCTCCGGACGCGGACGCTCGTCAAGCGGATCGTCACGGAGCCCGGCGGCCGTCGCGTGCGCGGCGTTGAGGTCGAGACGGATGGCGTCACCGAGGTGCTCGACGCCGGCTTGGTCGTCCTGTCGGCCGGCACCGTCAACTCGGCGGCCCTGCTGCTCCGCTCCGCGACACCCGACCACCCCAGCGGCCTCGCCAACGGGTCGGACCAGGTGGGCCGCAACTACATGGTCCACAACAATGCGGCGCTGATGGCGGTGCATCCCACCCGCATCAACCCGGTCGTGTTCCAGAAGTCGATGGTCGTCAACGACTTCTACTTCGAGGGTCCCGACTTCAAGTACCCCTTGGGCAACCTGCAGATGCTCGGCAAGCTCCAGGGCGGGATGCTTGCGGCGGCCAAGCCGCTCATTCCCAAGCAGGTGCTCAGCGCGATGGCCCGCCGCAGCATCGACTGGTGGGTCATGGGGGAGGATCTCCCCGACCCGGACAACCGCGTGACCCTGGGAGCCAGCGGACGCATCACGGTTCGCTGGAAGGCGAGGAACACGGCCGCGCACCGGCGGCTGATCCACGAGGCGCAGCGCATGATGCGGCGGGCGGGCTACCCGGTCACCGTGGTCGAGAAGATGGGCATCGCCACCAACTCCCACCAGGTGGGCACGGTGCGCTTCGGCGCCGATCCCGCGACCTCGGCCCTGGATCCGTTCTGCCGGGCGCATGAGGTCGAGAACCTCTACGTCGTGGACGGCTCCTTCTTCCCGTCATCGGCCGCGGTGAACCCGGCCCTCACCATCACGGCCCAGGCGCTGCGGGTTGGGGAGCACCTCCTGGCCCGCGGGTAGCCGGTACGAGTCTGGACCGGGTCGCGCCACAAGGCTCCGTTGCGAATGCCGCGGGCCGTCAGTCGCCGACGTCGCCTTCGGCTTCGACCACGATCCGCCGCCGGCGCGCGACCCGCCCGTCCCGGTCGAAGACCCGCAGCATCACCTGCACGAGCGGTCCGATGCCGAGCGCGAACACGACCGTGCCCAGGCCGACCGTGCCGCCGGCCTCGTAGCCGATGACCAGGACGATGAGCTCGATCGAGGTGCGCGCGCGCCGGATCGACCAGCCGTACTTGATGTGGAGCCCGGTCATCAGGCCGTCGCGCGGCCC
>JBAXFC010000156.1:0-7710 GCA_037140135.1 Chloroflexota bacterium | reverse complement strand
ATCCGGAGGCGGCGCTCGAGTCGCGGCCGCTGACGCCGGCAGGCCCGTGGCGCTACGCGGACCCCTGGTTCGATCCGCGTGCCGAGCGTCTCTACGCGATCCGCGAGACCCATGACACCGTCCGGCCCAACGATCCGGCCCTGGTCGCCAACGAGCTGGTCGCGCTCGCGCTCGACGGTTCCGACGGTGCCGGGCGCGTGCTCGTGGCCGGACCCGACTTCATCGCCGGGGCCCGCCCGTCACCGGACGGGGGACGCCTCGCCTGGCTCGAGTGGGACCTGCCGGACATGCCGTGGGACTCGGTGCGCCTCCGGGTGGCCGAGGTGGGCGCGGACGGCACCGTCAGTGGTGCCCGCACCGTGCTCGGCGGGGAGGGGATCTCCGTCGTCCAGGCCGCGTGGAGCCCGCGCGGTGTCCTGCACGGCGTCTCCGACCAGACGGGCTGGTGGAACCTCTACGCCTTCGACGGCCCCGGCGGGCCGGACGGTCCGGCGCGCAACCTCGCTCCCATGGACGCGGAGCTGGGCGACCCGGCGTGGGTCTTCGGCCGGACCTCGTACGGCTTCCTGCTCGACGGCACCATCCTCGCGGCGGCCCGCGCCGACGGGAGGGACGGCTTCGTCCGGATCGAGCCGGACGGGAGGGTCACGCACCTCGAGGGCTCGTACAGCGAGCTCGACGGGCTCCGGATGCAGGGCGAGACCGCCATCGTGGTCGCCGCCGGCCCGCGCCAGGGTGCCGTGGTGGCCCGCCTCGACCCGCGAACGGCGACCGTGCACGGCATCCTCGCCCGCTCCCTCTCGGTCCCGATCGATCCGGGCATGCTGCCGGACGCGGAGCCGATCGAATTCCCGACCAGCGGAGGCGCCACGGCGAGGGCGCTCTACTTCCCGCCGGCGAACGAGACCTGCGCCGGCCCGGACGGCACGCTGCCGCCGCTGCTGGTCCTGTCGCACGGTGGCCCCACCTCGGCGGCCACCTCGGCGCTGTCGCTCGATCGGGCGTTCTTCACGTCGCGCGGGATCGCCGTGGTGGACGTGGACTATCGGGGCTCGACCGGGTACGGCCGACCGTACCGGGATGCCCTGCGCGGCCAGTGGGGCATCGCGGACGTGGACGACTGCGTCGCGGCGGCCACGTTCCTGGCCGACCGGGGGTCCGTGGACCGTTCGAGGATGGCGATCCGCGGCGGATCCGCCGGCGGGTACACGACGCTCGCGGCCCTCGCCTTCCGGCCGGACGTCTTCGCCGCCGGTATCAGCCTGTTCGGCATCGCGGACCTCGAGCTGATCCACGTGGACGGCCACAAGTTCGAGAGCCGGTACGACGAGAGCCTCGTCGCCCCCTGGACGGCGGAGGGCCGCAAGATCTTCCGCGAGCGGTCGCCGATCCACTTCCTCGACCGCGTGCGCGCGCCGATGCTCCTGTTCCAGGGCCTCGACGATCGCGTCGTGCCGCCGTCACAGCTCGATGCCATGGTGGCGGCGTTCACGGCCAGCGGGCTGCCGCACGTGGCGATGACCTTCGAGGGCGAGGGTCATGGCTTCCGGCGCGCCGACACCCGGCGGACGGTGGCCAGGGTGGAGCTCGCGTTCCTTGCCCGCGTCTTCGGCTTCCTTCCGGCGGACACTGAGATCGAGCCGCTGGCGATCCCGGGATTCACGGCGGGGTAGCAGGCCTGCTCCGGCGCGAGCCCGATGGGTGCACCAGCGCCCGATGGGTGCACCAGCGCCCGAGCTGCGCGCCTTCCCATGAATCGAAAAGCCGGCCGCTGTCTTGGCCGGCTCCCCGATCCCCGAGTACCCCCGATGATCGCTTCCCCCGGCGCGACCACTGCCAGTGGATCGTCGCCGATACCCGTTCGAGTCGCCTTAAAGCCGCGCTCGTGCGGGCCGGGGGGATCAGGCCCGGAGCAGCCCGGCCAGTGCCCGCACGCCGCGGTGGACGTCCTCGAAGCTCGTCGTGAGCGGTGACAGGCCGAACCGGATGATGTCGGGCTCGCGGAAGTCGGGGATGACACCTTCACCGACGAGGGCCGTCACCAGTCGTTGCGCCTCCGGGTGGAGGATCGCGACGTGGCCGCCACGACGGGCCGGATCGCGCGGGCTGCCCAGCCGGCAGCCGAGCGGAGCGAGGACCTGGTCCACCAGGGCGACACAGTACGCGGTCAGCAGCACCGACTTGGCCCGGATCGCGTCGATGCCCGCCTCGGCCACCAGGGCGACCCCCTCGGCGACGCCGGTGAGGGAGAGGACCGGCGGGGTGCCGGCAAGCCAGCCGGCGATACCGTCCGCGGGCTCGAAGCGCGGACCCATGGCGAACTGGTCGCTCTGGGCGAACCAGCCGCGGACCGGCGGCCGGAGGCTGCCCTGGAGCCGCGGGGCGACGTACAGCCAGGCGGGTGCTCCCGGTCCGCCGTTGAGGTACTTGTAGCTGCAGCCGACCGCGAGACCCACGTCGTTCGCGGTGAGGTCCACGGGCACCACGCCGCCGGCGTGCGAGCAGTCCCACAGGACGTGGGCGCCCGCGGCACGGGCGAGGCGCTCGACGGCCGGCAGATCGGCGATGGCCGCCGTCCGGTACGAGACGAGGCTCAGCAGGACCAGCGCGACGTCGTCGTCGAGCAGCGTGGCCACGTCGTCCGGCGACACGCCGTCCGCTCCCCGATCCCGCACCCAGCGCAGCTGGAGCCCGCGCTCCGCCGCCAGGCCCTCGACGATGTAGCGGTCGGTGGGGAAGTCATCCGCGGCGGCGATCACGGAACGCCGGGCCGGCAGGTCGTCGAGCGCGGCCGCGGCAAGCCGGTACAGGTTGACGGTCGTGGAGTCGGTGACCGCCACCGTGCCCGGCTCCGCCCCGAGGACGCCTGCCGCGAGCGCATCGCCCACCCGCAGCGGCAGGTCCAGCCAGCGGCTCCAGCCGCGCACGAGATCGGCGGCCCACTCGGTGCGGGCGACCTCCCCGATCCGCTCGAGGGCCCGGATCGGGGGACGCCCGAGGCTGTTGCCGTCGAGGTAGACGAGCTGCGCGTCCGGGACGGCGAACCGGGCCAGGAGCGGCGCCAGCGGATCGGCGGCATCGAGCACGGCGGGGTCGAGGTCGTCCCCGGCGGCTGGGCCGTCGAGCCCGACACCCCACGAAAGGGTCGTCGGCGGGTGGATGTCCATGGGCGCATGCTACGGCGAGCGGCGGGCACTGCGATGCTACGCTCGCATCAACCTGCCCCGCGGCTCGAGACCGGAGACCCATGAGCATCCTCGACGCCTCCCAGTACCTCTTCACATCAGAGTCGGTGACCGCGGGTCACCCGGACAAGATGTGCGACCAGATCTCGGACGCCATCCTTGACAGGATCTTCGAGCAGGACCCGAATGCCCGGGTCGCGTGCGAGACGGCGACGACCACCGGCCTCGTCATGGTCTTCGGCGAGATCACGACCAGCTCCTACGTCGAGTTCCAGGACGTCGTCCGGGAGACGGTGAAGGAGATCGGCTACACCAACGCCGAGTACGGGTTCGACTACCAGACCTGCGGAACGCTGGTCAGCGTCAAGGCGCAGAGCCCGGACATCGCCCAGGGCGTAGACCGCGGTGATGATCTCGGCGCCGGCGACCAGGGGATGATGTTCGGCTTCGCCTGCAACGAGACGCCGGAGCTGATGCCCCTGCCGATCTCGCTCGCGCACCGGATGGCGCGACGCCTGGCGGCGGTCCGCCAGGATGGCACGCTGCCGTACCTGCGGCCGGACGGCAAGACCCAGGTCACCGTGGAGTACGAGCACGGCGTGCCCAAGCAGGTGCGCACGGTCGTCGTGAGCTCCCAGCACGATGACGGCGACGTGGTCGCGGCCCGGATCCGGGACGACATCATCGGCTCGGTCATCCTGCCGATGATCCCGGAGCACCTGCGGTCCGTGGACCCGGAGATGCACGTCAACCCGACGGGGCGCTTCGTGCTCGGCGGTCCGATGGGCGACGCCGGCCTCACCGGCCGCAAGATCATCGTGGACACGTACGGGGGCATGGCGCGCCATGGCGGCGGCGCCTTCAGCGGCAAGGATCCGACGAAGGTGGACCGCTCCGCGGCCTACGCGGCCCGCTGGGTTGCCAAGAACGTGGTGGCGGCGGGCCTCGCCGACCGCTTCGAGCTCGAGGTGGCGTATGGCATCGGCATCGCCCGTCCGCTCTCGCTCTCGGTTGACTCCTTCGGCACGGGCAGGATCAGCGACGAGCGGATCCTCGACCTGGTGAACCGCCACTTCGACCTGCGCCCGGCCAGGATCATCGAGGCGCTGGACCTGCGCCGCCCGATCTACAAGCAGACCGCGGCGTACGGGCACTTCGGCCGGGACGACCTGGACCTGCCGTGGGAGCGCACCGACAAGGCCGCCGGGCTGCGGGCGGACGCCGGGCTCTAGCCGCGTATTCGGGGACGATCGGGCAGGCAGGCAGGCAGGTGGCCCGCCGGGTGGCGGGCTACCGCTCCGCGATCATGGAGGCCATCGTCGTGCCCTGGTCGCCGCTGTTGCGCGACGCCCGCGACAGCAGGAACTGGCCGACCGCGAGCATCGCGAGCGTCACCGCCAGCATGATCGTGGCCACCGCGTTGGTCTCCGGCGTCACGCCGCGCTTGACCTGGCCGAAGATGAAGATCGGCAGGGTGGAGGAGCCCGGACCCGAGACGAACGACGTGATCACGTAGTCGTCGAAGCTGAACGTGAACGAGAGCAGGAAGCCGGCGATGATCGCGGGCGTCAGCTGTGGGAAGGTGATCTGGCGGAACGTCCGCCACGGGGTGGCGTAGAGATCGAACGAGGCCTCGACGTGCGTCCGGTCCATGCCCGAGAGGCGCGCCCGCACCAGCAGCAGCACGAAGCTGATGTTGAACAGCATGTGCGCTGCCACGATGGTCGGGATGCCCAGCTGGAGCTTGGTGCCCAGGTGCTCGTTGATGATCACGAAGCTCGACGCGAACATGACCAGCGTCGAGAGGGCGATCACGATCTCGGGGACGATGATCGAGATGTAGGTGAGGGCGTCGAAGCCCATCCGCAGTCGCCGTCCGACGCGCTGCATGCCGAGCGCCGCCATCGTGCCGAACAGGGTGGACAGGATCGCCGTCGGCAGCGCGACCGAGAAGCTGTTGCGCAGCGCCGAGATCACGACGTCGTCATCGAGCGCCACGCTGTACCAGTTGAAGGAGAACCCGGTCCAGACCGTGGCCAGCCGGTTGGCGTTGAAGCTGAACAGCACCACAACCACGATGGGCAGGTACAGGAAGGCGTAGACCGCTGCCGTGTGCATCCGGAGCCAGGTCTCGACGACCACCGCCCAGCGATCGACGCCGGCCTTGGCGGTGGGCGCGTTGCCGCCGCGCGCGGCGCTCACAGGACGCTGACCTCGCGGCCGCCGCGGCCGCGGTTGACGAACCAGACGTAGAAGCTCACCGAGACCAGCATGATCGCGATCAGGCCGACGGCCATCGCGGATCCGAAGGGCCAGTTGCGGGTCTGGATGAACGCGTCCACGAGGGCGTTGCCGGCCAGGAAGGTCCGGCCGTAGCCGAGGATCGCCGGGATCACGTACTCGCCCATCATCGGGATGAAGACGAGGATGCTGCCGGTGATCAGGCCGGGCAGCGTGATCGGAAGCGTGATCTGGCGGAAGGTGGCCCAGCGCGCCGCACCGAGGTCCTTGGACGCCTCGACCAGCGTCCAGTCCATCTTCTCGAGCGTGACGTAGAGCGGGAACACCATGAGCGGGAGGTAGCCGTAGACAAGGCCGAGCAGCACCGCGAACGGCGTCCCCAGGATCCGGAAGTCGTCCTGGCCGATGATGGACCCGATCAGGCCTCCGAGGTTGTCCTTGCCCAGGATGATCAGCCAGGAATAGGTCCGGATCAGGAAGCTGGTCCAGAACGGGATGACCAGCAGGAGCACGAGGAAGCTCTTGTGCCTGCCCGCCCGGCTGGCCATGAAATAGGCGAGCGGCAGGCCGACCAGCATGCAGCCGATCGTCCCGCCGATCGCCATCCACAACGAGGTGAAGAACGGCTCCAGCCGCTGGGGCTGGGTGATGAGCTTGGCGTAGTTGTCGAACGTGAAGGCGGGCTGGTAGCCCCCGTTGGGAGCACGGACCCCGAAGCTGAACACGACGATGATGGCCAGCGGCGCCACCAGGAGCACGAGGTACCAGAGGGTGGCGGGTGCGACGAGCACGCCGGTGAGCAGGCCGGACGCGAAGCGCCGGCCCAGGGGCTCGTGGTTGGTGGTTGTCGCCGCTGTCATCGGTGAAGCGTGGTGTCCCTGTGGGCCGGGGCCGTGATCAGCCCTGGCCGATCTTGGACTTGAACTCCTGCCAGATGTCGATCCGCTGCTGGTTGTTCGACGTGTCCACCGCGGGCTCGAGGCCGGCCATGGCATCGGCGGGCGGGAACACGGCCGGGTCGTTGAGCAGGGTCGGATCCACGAACTGCTTGGCGGCGTCGTTGGGGGTGCCGTAGCCGGTGTAGTTCGTCTCGTTGCCCTGGTTCTCGGGATCCTCGATGAAGTTGAGGAACGCGTAGGCCGCGTTCGGGTTCGGCGCGTCCTTCACCAGCACCCAGGTGTCGAGCCAGAACAGGGTGCCCTCGGTCGGGACGACGTATTTGATGTCGGCGGACTTGGGGTCCTTGCGCATGTTGGCCAGGATGCCCGTCCACCCCAGCGCCAGCACGCACTCCGGGTTGTCACCGGCGAGCTTGACGTTCTGGGTGTCCGAGTCCAGGGCGAGGATGTGCGGCGCCAGGTCCATCAGGATGGTCCGGCACTGGTCGAGGTCCGCCTTCTCCACCGAGTTGAGGGACTTGCCGATCATCTTGAGCGGCATGCACATCACGTCGCCCTCGGAGTCCACGAACACGGCCTTGCCCGAGTACTTGCCCTTGACGAGATCGGCGAACTCCTTCCAGGAGGTCACCGGCTCCGTCACGAACTTGCTGCGGACAAGGATCCCGGTGGTGCCGAAGTCCTTGGGCATGAACCAGGTGTTCGTGGGGTCCCACACCAGGTCCTGGAACGCCTTGTTGAAGGTCCAGTTGGGGATCCGGCTCTTGTCGATCTGCTGGATGAAGCCGCCGTCGCGCAGGGCCGGCACGTATTCGCCGGTGGGGCTGGTGATGTCGTAGCCGGTGGCGCCGGCCTGCATCTTGGCCATCAGCTCGTCGTTGTTGGCGAACGTGTCGTACTGGAACTTCTCGACGCCGAACTGGGCCTTGAACTTGTCGATGTTGTCGGGGTTGATGTAGTCCGACCAGTTGTACATGAACAGCTGCTTCTCGACGTCCGCCACCGGCGCCGACGTGGCCGGCGGCGCCGCAGTGACTGCGGGAGCCGTGCCGCTCGGGGTGGCCGGGGCGGCCGTGGCCGGCGCGGGGGTGGGCGTGCTGCCGCCACCGCAGGCCGCGAGCGCGGCGCTGGCGCCCAGCAGCCCGGAGGCCGCCAGGAAGCTGCGCCGCGGGACCCGGTTCTGGGCCGCCCGCTTCAGGATCTCGTCCAGGGTCTCCGCCATGTCTCCTCCTCCAGGTGTCAGGCTTCGCGCCGCGTGCTTCAGGCGACGAGGATCAGGTTCGCCGAGTCTTCCCAGCTGATCGCGACCGGATCGCCGGGGCCGATGCCACCGGCTGCGTCCACGCCGCTCGCGTTCTGCCGCCTCACCACGACCTCGCCCGCCG
>JBAXFC010000155.1:0-7739 GCA_037140135.1 Chloroflexota bacterium | reverse complement strand
GCGGGATGGACGGCGTGACCGAGGGCAGGGGACTTCCACCATCGCCGCCCGCGGCAGGCGTGGCAGAGGGACCACCCGAGGGCGCCGGCTGCTCGCCGTCAACGGGCGCGGAGGGATCGGGGTCCGGCAGGACGTCCACGGCCGGCGGCGGCGTGACCGCCACCCATGCGTCGTCGTCCTGCGAGGCCTCGGCCGTCGCGCGCGCGTTGGCGGCTGCGGCCACCGTGTCCACGGGACCGGACGGTGTGGAGATGCCGGTTGCGAGCACGGCGATCGCGAGGATCGAGGCCAGGGCGAGCGACACCGTCCGACGCGGACGCTGCGCAGCGGCAACGGGCCGGCCGCGGAAGGGCGTCTCGATGAAGCGCCAGGAGAGGATGGCGGCCAGGACGGACAGGGCGATGAGGCCGATGCCGAGCGGGAGGTCGATCTCGACGCCGATGGCCAGCGGCACCAGCACCAGGATCGGCCAGTGCCACAGGTAGAGCGAGTAGCTGATCCGGCCCAGGAAACGGAGCGGCGGGATGGCCAGCAGGCGGCCCGGTCCGGCCCCGCGCACGCCTGCGGCGATGACGGCGGCCGCCGCGCAGGTCGGCCCGATGGCTGCCCAACCCGGATAGGCGACGGTGCCGTCCAGCACGAAGGCGGTCACGATGATCCCCGCCAGGCCGGCCCACCCGAGCAGGCCGGCGCTTCGCCGGCCGCGAGCGATCGACCGGTCCAGGCCCAGGACGAGCAGGGCGCCGACGCCCAGCTGCCATGCCCGCGTGGGCAGCGAGTAGAAGGCCCAGGCGGGTGCGAGATCCGAGGTCACGACCCCGGCCACCAGGGACGCGACGGTCAGGATCCCGACGGCGATCGTGAGGCTCCTGCCGGTCCGCCCACCCATGGTGAGGAAGAGGATCAGGGCCGGCCAGACGAGGTAGAACTGCTCCTCGAGCGCCAGGCTCCAGTAGTGCAGCAGTGGCGACGGCGTGGACACGGTCGCGAAGTAGTCGCCCTGGGCCATGGCGAACCGGATGTTGGCGATCGAGAGGACCGCAGCCTTGGCATCCTCGGCCACACCGGGCCGGTCGATGGGCGGGACCACGGCCATGGCGACGATCAGGGTGGCCAGCAGAGCCACGCAGGCCGCGGGCAGGAGCCGCCGCATGCGCCGCGCGTAGAACGCGGGGAGGCTGATCCCGCCGGTCCGGCGCCGCTCGCGGACCAGGAGCCCGGTGATCAGGTACCCCGAGATGACGAAGAAGACGTCCACGCCGATGAAGCCACCGGCGAGGCTGCCCGGCCACGCATGGAACAGCACGACGACCAGAACGGCGATGCCCCGCAGCCCCTCGATGTCGGGGCGGAAGCCGTCGCCGCCAGGCGTGACGGGCGCAGACCGGGGGTGGCGCTCGGTCGTGGGCGGCCCCTGGTCCAGCCACGGCGGGGGTCCGCCCGATGGGGAGTCCGTGGCCCGGACCGGCGCCGCGAAGGCCGTGGCCGGGAAGGAGTGCGCCGGGAGCCGCTCCATCTCAGGGCTGCGGGATCGGCGAGCCCGGCGCGACCATGGCAGGCGCCGGGCTGGGCGTCGGAGCATCGGTCGGTGCCGGCGTGGGTGTCGGTGCCGGCGTGGGCGTCGGGGTCGGCGTGGGCGCGGGGCTCGGCGCCGGGATCAGCGCCCCGAAGATCGCCGTGTAGCCGAGGCGGCCATCGCCATACGCCCAGAAGACCCGCCGGCCGTCCGCGAGCAGCGCGGCGCGGGAGCGCAACCCGTCCACGTTGAGGTAGCCCCAGACCCGCGAGAAGCTGGTGCGCACGCCGCTGACCGGCTTCGGCACGCTCCAGGTGCGGCCCCCGTTGATCGATGTCGCATAGGCATTGCCCGTCGTCGCCCGGGTCGAGTCGCGCAGGCGCATCACCGCGACCAGGTACCCGCGACCGCCGACCAGGTCCACGCGGTACTGCCGCTGGACGAGTCCCTTGATGGTCACCGTCGGGACCAGGTACCCGGTCCAGGTCGCGCCGTGGTCCTTGCTGGCATAGACGGAGGTCCGGTAGCCGGAACCGAAGGCGAGGTAGACCGCCTCGGATGACGGGTCGATCGCAAGGCCGGACGACCACTGGGGATTGGCATAGCCGTCGCCGACCGCCCAGGCTGCCTCGGGCAGGGTTGCCGCCAGGACGGTTCGGCCACGAGAGAAGGAGCCCGTGCTGGGCCGGAACTGCAGGCGGGTCACGGTGAAGGCCACCCGGCCGATGTTCGCGCTGCCACCCGTGTTGAACGGGCTGTTCACGTTCCAGTAGCGCAGGTTGAGCTGGTACCCGGACACGTAGACGGAGCCGTCAGGGGCGGCCCGGACCCGATAGCCGATCCGCCAGGTGTCCCCGTAGCCTGCCGGCGCGGCGGCCGGCGGCACCTCGATCGCCCGCCACGTCCGGCCGTAGGTGGACGATGCGAGCACGTGCATGCCGGTACCCGTCGCGGGATCCCGCAGCCAGTTGTAGGCGGCGTACACGGTGCCGTAGTTGGGACTGGCCGGGTTGTTGTCCACCGTGAGGTCCGGGAACCCGCCGAACCACGGCCGGGTCCCGGTGGATACGAACGGCGCGGACCAGGTGGCCCCCTCATCATCCGAATGGGAGATGCCGAAGTAGCAGCACGATCCGCCGGAGCCGACCATCGCCATGTAGTAGAGGCGGGCTGTGCCCGCCTTGGGGCCCGGCCCCCAAGCGATCACGGGGTGGTTGCCGCCGCCGGCCGGGTGGCCGTGGGCCGTGGTCCAGCTCGCCCCCGCATCATGCGAGATCCGGATCACCGTATACGGGCTGCTGTCACCCGCCGGGTAGACGACGGCGATCCGGGAGGCGAGGAAGGGGTGGGCCGCCACGATCGGCTCCCGGCTGCGCGTCGCACGGCTCGTCGGAATGCTGGAGACCCGGGTCTCCCGGACAGGGGCAGGCGCAGACAGTGTCGGCGCGGTGATCGCCACCGCGGACAGCGGAGCTGCGAGCAGCGCGGCGAGCAGGATCAGGCTCGAACCGCGCACCGGGCGAAGGGACAACGCCAACCTTTTGTCGTGCGAATCCACGCGGCGGCCGTGCCGCCGGGTGCGTAACCACCTGACGGTGCGGCAAAGCAGGCGCTGATGCCATGGCCCACTCGGGGGGATAGTCGCGGGCCGATCGGCCCGGTTCACGTCGGGTCATCGGCCCGGTTCTCGTCGGGTCGGTGCCCTCCGCGCGCCGGAACCTCCCCCCGCGCGCGGGCGGAGCCTGCCAGCACGCACCGGCGGGCGGCCCGCTAGGCCATCCGCTCCAGCCGGATGACCGGGATCTCGCGAGTTGTCCTGGTCGCGTACTCGGCGAAGCCCGGGTTCTGTGCCACGTGCGCGTCCCACAGACGCCGGCGCTCCTCGCCCATGACGGGGACCGCGCGGGCCTGGTATGTCGCGCCGGCCGCCTCGACGGTGACCTCGGGGTTGGCGACGAGGTTGGCGTACCAGGACGGGTTCTCGGGCGCACCGCCCTTGGAGGCCATGATCACGATGGTGTCGCCATCGAGGCTGTAGACCAGGGGCGCGGTCCGCGGCTGGCCGGACTTCGCCCCGGTGGTGGTCAGCAGCACCACCGGGCGGCCCTGGAACGGCCCGAAGGTGACCTGGCCGCCGTTGGCGCGGTGGTTCTCGATGAGGGCAGCAGTGAACGCTGCGTAGTCTGCGCGTGGATCGGTCATGGCCGGACTGTACCGGGCGGCCGCAAGGACGCTGTCATCCCGGCAGCCGGTGCTCCCCATGGGCCCGTGAGCGATCTGCCCGCCTCCGCGGTCATCCTCATCGTCATCGCCCTCGGCGTCCTTCTCGCTGGGGCTGCCCGCCTGGTGCGTCCGGCGGCACGCTGCTGGTCGGGGTCCCCGACGACGGCACGGTGCCTGGACTCGCGGACGACGATGCGCTCGTTCCGGGCGGCGGGCGCGGCGGCCTCCAGCTCTGGCTGCGGACGTTGCCCGCAGAGCGGCTGGGGTGGGCGGCCACCGCTGACATCGGCGCCTCCTTCCGGGGATCCGGGCGCGCAGCAGCTGCGCGCCCGCCGGCGGCATGCCGGGCCCGGTCGGCGGCGACGGTATCCGACGTGGCCGCGGCCAGCACGGTCGAGGTGTCGGTGTCCGGCGGACGGGGTATGGCACCCGGCGCCAGCCCGGCCGCGTCCTCGGCCGCCGCCTCGGCGGCCACGGTGACCGCAGCGGAGCGGACCATCACCACCAGCCGGGACGCCTCTCGTCGACACCCGCCGGAACCTGCGCGGGACCCCAGCATCGCCATCCGCTCCGGTGGGGGCTACACTTGACCTCTTCGCGCTCGACGGGCGCGCCCAACTGCGTCCGCGGCCACACGGCCGTCCGACCCCGAAACCACATCAGCCCGACCAGGCCAACTGCCGGACGTCTACCGTCCGAACGCGAGGGAGGTTCCCGTGACCAAGCATTCGAGGCAGGAGCGCGAGCAGCGAGCCGCCGAGACCGAGCGCATGAAGCAGGTCGGTGCGGCCTGGTACGGCAGCATCCCGGGCGACGTCGCCGCCGCGTTCAGCCGCGAGGTCGAGGCGAATCGCGCCCGTGGCCCGCTGCCGCCGCGTCCCGACATGGCCCCCGGCACGATGCCCAACCCGCCGCGCCCGGGCCGTGAGCCCAAGCCGACCAAGGAAGAGCGCACGCAGCGTCGGGGCCGCGGATGACGCGTAAGCGCAAGGTCGCCTACCCCACCACGCGCAAGACCAAGGGCCCGGCCCCGGTCTTCGTTCCCCAGGTCACCCCTCCCACGGTCGCGCGGATCAACACGCAGGCGGGCGTCGGGAAGGCCGAGATCCGGGTCGGGATGCCGGTCACCATCCTCGGCACCGGCCGTGGCGCCGGCGAGGTCGCGATCGTCGAGTCGCTCACCTTCGGCGTGATCCCGGCCGCAACGGTCCGCACCGAGTCGGGACTCACCCGGCGCGTGCGAACCGTGGATCTCAGCCCGGCCCAGCGGACCGCGCCCGCCGCGCCGCAGGCCCCGGCCGCCGACCCAGACTGAACCTCGGGCCCGGCGCGTGCCGGGCCGGCTCCCCCTCCGGGCCGCACCGGCCGCGGCCTCCCCACGACGCCTGTCGCGCTGACGCGGCAGGCGTTGCCATGTAGCCTCCGCAGACGCGTCCGGCACTCGGATCCCCGGCGCGAGGGAGGCGGACGCACAAGCACGCCCCCGGTCACCCGCGGGCTGCGGAGACGATGCTGCGTGGGCCCTCGGCTCGGCGACCTGCTGGTCCCGTTCGCGGTCGCCGCGACGGTCTTCGGCACGACGGCTGCGCCGGCCCGCGGGGACGCCACCTCGGCCACCGGTGACGAGTCCGTCGCCGTCGCCACCGGCTGGGCGCCCTTCTCCGGCCTCACGACGGCACAGGTCACAGCGAAGCTCGGGTCGGCCTGCCGTCTCGTGGACCTGCGCGAGGACCCGGCCCCGGGCACCTGCTCCGGTGCGAGGGTCCGCAACAGCGACGCCCGCGCGGTCACCGGCTGGTGGTGGTGCGTCCGCGTGACGCCGGGCGACCTGCCGGCCGCTGCAGGCACGCCTGCAAACAGGGATGTCTGCCCGCTCGACGACGGGAACACGGACGGCAGCCGGACGACCACCACGCTCGCCGACGGCCTTGCCCGGATGATGCAGGTCTCGGACAACCGGACCACCCAGGGCGTGGACCTGCGCTACGGACGTGACCGCGTCGATGCCTTCGCCTCGATCATCGGGATGCGCAGCACCGTCATCGGCCAGACCCTCGGATGCGGCGCGCGACGGCGGCTCCGTGACCACGAGCCTGACCGACCTGTCCCGGCTCTACGCGGGCGTGCGGCAGCGCCTGCTCCTGGCGCCTGCCCGTGCTGCAGCCTTCTTCGCCCGCATGGCCGGCGCCCCGTATCTCCTCGACCGGTCGGACGCCGGGTACATCATCCTTCCGTTCAGAACGAAGGGCCGGCTGGCACCGCGGACCTGCACCTGCGGCTGGTGGGTGCACGACCTCGTCGTGCCCTGTGCCTTCGACGTCTCGTGCGCCGCCCGGACGCAGGCGGACGCGACCACCCGGCAGATCCGGGCAGAGGAGCTGCGGGCCCTGGTCCGGGCGGCCCTCAAGACCTGGTGACCGCCCGCCGCAGGGCGTGATGAGGCTGCGGGCGAGGCCGGCTCGGGGCCGGCCTCACGCCCGGACCGGCTAGTCGTCCGCGTCCGGCACCGTCGCGCCGTCCGCCCCACCGGTGCTCTCCGCGTTGGGGCCGGGCGGCGGCGGCACTGCGTCCTCCCCGTAGACCGATCGCCAGATGATCGCGTCGAGCATGACCTGCGAGACCGTGTCCGTCTCACCCAGGCCGAGCGCGGCCGACTCGGCGGCCCACGGCGAGGCCAGGGTGTTGAACTCGAGCAGGTCCACGCCCGCCGGGATCCCGTCCACGGGCGCCGCGTTGACCGGCGTCGAGGCGAAGGCGTCGTACAGCGGCACGGCCAGCGCATCGTTGAGGCTGAGCGGCTTCATGCCGATGATCAGCTCCACCGACCGCACGAACGAGAGCAGGTCGTACTGGGTGCTGATCACGGTGCCGGTCTTGGCGTACGGGCTCACGACCATGACCGGGATGCGGTGCGCATCGACGTGGTCCGCACCGTCCTGGGAGTCGTCCTCGACGACGAAGATCGCCGACGACGACCAGATCGCCGAGTGCGAGATCGTGTCGATCAGCTCGCCGATCGCGGTGTCGCTGTCGGCCATCATCGCGCTCGGAACGGGGAAGCCCGGCTCCGTGCCACGGGTGTGGTCGCTGGTGAGGGCGAGGTAGTTCAGCGCCGGGACGCTTCCCGCCGCAAGCTGGTCGGCGAAGCGGGCCCGGAAGCAGTCCACGTGGGAGATGCTGCCCTTGGCGGCGCCCGCCGGCAGGCTGGAGTCGAAGAGCTGCAGCTTGCCGATCGTCTGCCCGATGGTGGCGTCGGAGGCGTAGCAGCCCCCGGGCGTGAGGTCGGGCCCGAGATCGGACTTGGCGTTGACCTTCTCGAGCTCGGCCAGCGCCTCGGGGGAGCGGTTGGCATCGGCGACCGAGGGCGAGCCACCGTCGAAGGCCTCGCCGTAGTTGAAGTAGCTGATCCCCTGCCGCTCCGCCTGGTCGAACAGGAACCCGTTGCCGGGCCAGGCGACGGCGTACATGCCGAAGTCGTTGGGCCGCATGCGACCCGCGTACTCCTGGACCCAGTTGCGGTTGACGTAGTCCGGGACGATGCCCGCGGCGGTCCAGTAGTGGCCCTCGATGGAGGCCTCGGAGTTGGCCAGCACGTTGTCCAGGAGCGGGAAGCGGGTGACGAGGCTGTGGATGTTGGGCGTGACCTTCTGCGGGAACACGGACAGCGTGGGGTCGCCGTTGCCGATCGACGCATCACCCAGCACCTGGTCGTAGGAGCGGTTCTCGCGGACGATGAAGAAGACGTGCTTGATCGGTCCGTCGGCCCGGAGCACGGTGTCGGCCGGGGCGGCGGGAACGGTGGCGGGATCCACGCCGCCATCGGCGAGGGCGGTGAGCGCCGCCAGGCGGGCATCGGCGGGAACCTGGAGGAAGCCGGCCGTGCCGCGCTCCATCGAGGCCAGGTATGTCGTGGCCCCTTCGAACACGTTCGTGGTCGGAGCGATCTTGTTGAAGGCCCAGAAGATGGGGTCGTCGGGCTTGGTGGGGTTGGGGCCGGTGC
>JBAXFC010000154.1:0-7746 GCA_037140135.1 Chloroflexota bacterium | reverse complement strand
AACCGGGGGCGCGTACGGGCTCCGCACCAGCTGCGGCTGGCGGTCGGCGGCGCGGTCCGCGGTGCGGTCGGCGGCGGCCTCCCGGGGATCCGGGCGGCGCTTGCCGTCGAAGCCGGTGGCGATGACGGTGATCATCACCTCCTCGCCGAGGCGCTCGTTGAAGCTGGTCCCGAAGATGATGTTGGCCTCGGGGTCGGCGGCGGCGCGGATCTCCTCGGCGGCCTCGGTCACCTCCCAGAGGGTGAGGTTGGCCGAGCCCGTGATGTTGAACAGGATCCCCTGCGCGCCCGAGATGTTGATCTCGAGCAGCGGGCTGGCCACGGCCTGGCGGGCGGCGTCGAGGGCGCGGTTGTCGCCGCTGGCCCGCCCGATGCCCATGAGCGCGGAGCCTGCGTCCTTCATGATCGTGCGGACGTCGGCGAAGTCGAGGTTGATGAGGCCGGGCACCGTGATGATGTCGCTGATGCCGGCGACGCCCTGGCGGAGCACGTCGTCCACGACGCGGAAGGCGTCCACGATCGAGGTGTTCTTCTGGACCACGTCCCGGAGACGGTCGTTGGGGATCGTGATCAGCGTGTCGACCTTGGCCTTGAGCTCTTCGGCGGCCTTCTCGGCGATCATCTTGCGCCGGCTGCCCTCGAAGCTGAAGGGCTTGGTCACGACGCCGATGGTGAGCGCGCCCGCCTCCTTGGCGATCTCGGCCACCACGGGGGCCGCGCCGGAGCCGGTGCCGCCGCCGAGGCCGGCGGTGATGAACACCATGTCCGAGTCGGCGAGGGCGTCCGCGATCTTGTCGCGATCCTCCTCGGCCGAGCGGGCACCGATCGTCGGGTCGCCGCCGGCACCGAGGCCGCGGGTGACCTTGTCACCGATGCGGATCTTGTGCGGCGCATCGGACTGCAGGAGCGCCTGGGCGTCCGTGTTGCAGGCGATGAACTCCACGCCCATCATCTCGGCGCGGATCATCCTGTTGACGGCGTTGCTGCCGCCGCCGCCCACGCCGATGACGCGGATGAGGGCGAAGTTCTCGGAGTCGGACCGCAGCGGCATCGGCGCTCTCCTGACGAATTGTCCCGGGTTGAGGTTGGCAGAAGGTCGGATCACATCCCGGAGAGCCGGACACGGGGAGGCAGATGTGCCCTTCGGGACTTCGGAGTATACCCGCGCGTCAACCCCCCGGCCCGTGAGGTCGCCGGAAGCGGTGCGTCCTGTCCCCTACCCCGCCAGGAACGAGAGCCGGACCCGCCGCGTGGCGTTGTCCTCGTTGGGGTCCAGGAGGGTGATCGACTGCCACGCGCCCAGCGTGAGCTGCCCCGCGATGACCGGCACGGACAGCGACGGGGGGACCAGCAGCGGCAGGACGTGGTCGGCGCCGTGCCCGGACGAGCCATGCCGGTGGCGCCAGCGGTCGTCGCGCGGGAGCAGCCGGTCGAGGGCCATCAGCGCGTCGTCGTCGGAGCCCGCGCCGAGCTCGAGGATGACGAGGCCGGCAGTGGCGTGGGGGACGAAGACGTGGAGCAGCCCGTCGCCGCCACCCGATGCGTCGGCTGCGAAGCGCCGGCAGGCGGGCGTGAGGTCGGTGAAGCCGCGGTCGCGGCCGGTGCGGACCTCGAGCTCCAGGGACTGCATGGGACCTAGGGGAAGATGGAGCGGAAGCCCGAGCGGATCCGCCCGAGGAACCCGCCCCCGGAGGCGGACTCGTAGACCGGCTCGCCCTCGGCGATCTGGATCGCGCCCCAGCGGAGCAGGCCCACGGCGGTTGAGTAGGACGGGTCCGAGATGGTGTCCACGAGACCTCCCATCCCCTGCGGCCCGCTGACGCGGACGGGGATCTTGAGGATCTCGCGGCCCAGCTCCGCGATGCCGTAGAGCTGGGACGCGCCGCCGGTGAGGATGATCCCGGCCGGCAGCATGCCATGGCCGCTGCGCAGCATCTCGGCGCGGAGCATCTCGAAGGTCTCGCGCATGCGGGCCTCGATGATCTCGCACAGCAGGAGGCGGCTGACCGTCCGGCCTGCCTCCTCGCCCAGGCCCGTGACCGGGATCTCCTCGTCAACGAGGTTGCGCAGATCGCACGTCCCGTGCTTGATCTTGAGCTCCTCGGCCACCTGCTGGTGGGTCCGGATGCCGATGGCGATGTCGTTGGTGACGTTGATGCCGCCGACCGGCAGGACGGCCGTGTGGAACGGCGAGCCCTCGTCGAACATCACGAGGTCGATGGTGCCCGCGCCGATGTCGGCGACCGCGACCCCCTGCTCCTTCTCGACCTCCATGAGGACGGCTTCCGCCGACGCGAGCCCGTTGACCACGAGCTCGTCGATCTTGACGCCGGCCAGCTGGACGCACTTGGTCAGGTTCTGGACCGCCGTCGCGGAGGCCGTGATGATGTGGGCCTCCACCTCGAGCCGCAGGGCGCTCATGCCCAGCGGGTCCTTGACGCCCTCCTGGTCATCCACCTTGAAGCCGCGCCGCTCCGCGTGCAGCTCCTGGCGGTTGCTGGGGATGTTGACCGCGCGTGCCACCTCGATGGCGCGGCTGATGTCCTCGTGGGTGACCTCGCGGTGGTGCGCGGTGACCGCGACCTGGCCCGGGGAGTTGATGCTCTCCACGTGCTGGCCGCCCACGCCCACGAAGCCGCGGTCGATCTTCCAGCCCGACAGGCGCTCGGCGCGCTCGACGGCGTCCGCAATGCTGCGCACGGTCTGGTCGATGTTGACGACGGCAGCCTTCTTGAGGCCGGTCGTGGGCACGGTGCCGTGGCCCATGATCGTCAGACGGCCGTCACGGCTGACCTCGCCGATCAGCGCGCAGACCTTGCTCGTGCCGACGTCGATGCCGACGAGGACCGCTTCCCGTTCCACCTGCAGCTCGCCCCTCTAGATGAAGTGCCGCCGGATGAGCGCGACGTTGTTGAAGATCCGGAACCCGAAGTTGATCAGAGCCACGAGATAGAGATCGAGGCTCAGCCTGTCACCGATGAAGACCAGCAGGACCGCGACGATCGCGTTGGTGAGGAACCCGCTGACGAAGATGCGATTGTCGTAGACCCCGTCGAGCTCCGCCCGCACGGCCCCCAGGACCGAGTCGAGGGCCGCAAGGATCGCGACCGCCGAGTAGCGCGAGAACTCGAAGCTGACGTTGACGTTGAGCACGAGACCGAGGACCACGCCAAGGAACAGTCCCGCAAGGGGCAGGAGCACGAGGGAGAGGCCTCCGTCATTGTCAACGTTGCCCTTACGCTACCAGACCACCGGCCGCGCGCACCGGCCCGGCGGGTCAGGGCGGTCATCGCGCTCACCCTTTCGGCTTCCTGGTGGGCTCGGGCGTCGCCCGGGGGATGTACGTCCCGCTGTGGTCGTCGGCCAGGATCACGCGCTGCACCTTGGCCTCGCGGCCGGCGAGCAGGCTGCTCAGCAGGCGGACCTGGCCCGGGATCAGCTCCGTCGTGCGCAGGGTGGGCGTGTAGAACCCGAAGATCGCGGTCCAGGCGGCCGGGCGCGTGCGCATCGCGAAGCCGTTGGTGTCGTCCACGCGCAGGACGAGCGCCCTGGCCCCGCTGCCCACGTCGGCCGGCGTCAGGGAACCCAGCCGCAGGGCGGCGTCGAGCGTCACGGGATCGAGCGTGGAGCCCACCTCGAGGGCCATCGAGGAGAGGCGGGCGTCATCGATGACCGGCAGCGCAGCCGCCGCCTTCGGAGGGTCCGTACCCAGCTCGCCGAACAGGAGGCCGTCCGCATCCACCAGGAACCTGCGGTCCCCGACCTTCCACGCGACGAGCGCCGACCGTTCGGACACCGTGACCCGCACCTCGTCCGGCAGCGCGACGGTGACGGTGGAGGACCGGACCGAGGGCAGGGCGGCGACCTGCTGCTCGAGGGTGCCGGTGCGCAAGGTGAAGACGTTGGCGCCGTCCGGGACGCCGAGCGCCTCGAGGACGGAGGTCTCAGGCGTCCACGTGATCCCGGCCACGACGACGTGGTGCGCGGCGAAGACGTCCGAGGAGACGAGGCCCCAGGTGGCGCCGATCCCGGCGACAAGCGCCAGCATGGCGCCGGCGCGTACCGGCGTCAGGCCCCCCGAGGCCCGGCGGATCCGCCTCGTCCGGCGTCCGGCACCACCCGGAAGGGCACCCGGGCGGAGGGACCGCACCGCAGGCGCCGAGCGACGGGAGGACGACCGGCGGAGCATCGGGGCGTCAGCGCGGCAGGTCGGCGGGGGTGAGGAGGTGGCGGACGCGGCCGCGCTCGCGGGCCAGCGCAAGGTCCACGACCCGCCGGCAGACGGCCCCGAAGTCGTAGCCCGCGGGGGCGGGCATCGTCGGGAACAGGCTGATCGGCGTGAAGCCCGGGATCGTGTTGACCTCCGAGATCACGAGCGCGTCGCCCGCGAGCAGGAAGTCGATCCGCGCGAAGCCCTCACAGCCCACGGCCACATAGGTATCGCGCGCGAGACCACGGATCCGCTCGGCGAGCTCCGCGGGCACCGCGGCGGCGATCGTGGTGCGCGAGAGACCCGGCGTGTACTTGGCAGCGTAGTCGTAGAACTCGTGGCCGGACATGATCTCGCCTGGCCCGTAGAGCTCGAGATCGGCCGGCTCGTTGCCGATCACCGAGACCTCGAGGTCCCGGGCGCCGGCGAGATACCGTTCCACGAGGACCAGGTCGTCGAAGCGCAGGCCCTCCTCGAGCGCCGCCACCCGCTCCCCGACGCCATGCGCGATCGTCATCCCGAGCGAGCTGCCCAGCCGGGCGGGCTTGACCATCAGCCGCGGGTCGCCGCCCTCGGCCGCGAACGCCTCGACCTGCGCGAGGACCGCCTCCCGGTCCCGCGCCCAGGCGCTCGCCCGGACCTCCACCCAGTCCACGACCGGCAGGCCGAGACCACGGACCAGGCGCTTGAAGACCGCCTTGTCCATGCCGATCGCCGAAGCGGTGACGCCGGAACCCGTGTAGGCGAGGCCTGCCGCCTCGCACAGCGCCTGCGCGGTGCCGTCCTCGCCGAACGGGCCGTGGAGCGCGATGAAGACCAGGGGCCGGTGCGGCCGGTCCGCAAGGCGCTCGATGGCGACGCCGGCATCGAGCGGCCCCTCGGCCCCGAGCGCGCCCGGGTCGTCGTAGTCGGCCTGCGGGCGACCGTCGCGCCGGAAGCCCGGCGGCAGCGCCCACCACTCGCCGGCGAGGTCGATGCACCAGGTCTCGACCGGGTAGCCGGACGCCACCAGGGCATCCGCGATCGCCGACCCGGAGACGATGGACACGTCGTGCTCCGCCGACGGTCCGCCGAGGACGACGGCGACCGGCACGGAGGCCGGGTCGTGCTCCAGCGCGGGAACGGGCATCAGGCGGTCTCCTCGGGGTTCCAGGCCGACCAGTCGCCGGCGAACTCGATCTCGTACGCCAGGTCGATCCCGTGGCGTGCGCGGATCTCGGAGCGGACGTGCTCCGCCAGTCGGCGGACGTCGGACGCGGTACCGCCCTGGTCGTTGACGATGAAGTTTGCATGCTTCCCCGAAACAACGGCGCCGCCGATCCGGTGGCCCTTGAGACCCAGGGCGTCGATCAGGCGCCCGGCCGAGTCGCCCGGCGGGTTGCGGAAGACCGAGCCCGCCGACGGGATGCCCAGCGGCTGGTGCTCCCGGCGCCAGGCCCGGATCCCGTCGAGGCGGGCCTTGATCTCGGCCGGGTCGCCGGGCGCGAGGTGGAAGACGGCGGCCACGACGATCTCGGCCGGGCCGTCGGGGCCCATCGCATCCTTGAAGCGGCTGTGGCGATAGGTGAACCCGAGCTCGGTGGCGGGAAGGACCACCTCGCTGCCATCCGCGAGGATGGCCGTGGCCGACTCCAGCACGGACGCCGTGTCGCCGCCGTGCGCGCCCGCGTTGGCCCAGACCGCCCCGCCGACGCTCCCCGGGATCGCGAGGCCGTACTCGAGGCCGGTGAGCCCCGCCAGCTGCGTCTCGGTCGCGGCGCGTGCCATCGGAACGCCCGCATCGGCGTGGTAGCGGTCTCCGTCGACCTGCGAGCCCTCCGCGCGGACGTGGACGACCAGGCCGCGGATCCCGGCATCGCTGATCACGAGGTTGCTCCCCCGTCCGAGCAGCGTCAGCGGGATGGAGCGCGCCCGCGCGAAGCGCACGATGCCGCGCAGCTCGAACTGGTTGTGGACCACCGCGAACAGGTCCGCCGGACCACCCACGCGCATCGTCGTCAGCCGCGCCAGCGGCTGGCCGCGCGTGGTCTTGACCCCCAGTCGGCGGGCGATCTCGACGCCGGTGGCGACCGCGTCGAAGGCAGCCGTCACGGACGGGCCCCGCGCGCCACGATCTCGATCTCGGCCTCGGTGGGCAGGGGTTCGCGATGGGCGACGGCGATCACCAGGTCCGCGACCGCGACGGCCGCGTCGGGCCGGGCCAGGTCACGGGCGGCCGCCGACATCACGGCGTGGCGGGCGGGATCCGCCAGGAGCGAGGCCACCTCGACCAGCCGGTCCGCGTCGAGGTCCTCGTCCTCGACCAGGATCGATGCCCCGGCATCGGCGAAGGACTGCGCGTTGCGGCGCTGGTGGCCGGACGCGTGGGGATACGGGACGATCGCCGTCGGCAGGGCGAACGCCGCCGCCTCGGCGAGCGTGGACGCGCCCGCGCGCCCGACGGCCAGGTCGGCGGCGGCGAGGGCGGCCGTCATCTCCTCGTGCAGGAACGGGTACGGGCGATAGCGGTCGCGGAGGTCGGCCGGCAGCGCCTCGCGGGCCGCGATCGCGGCGGCGTAGCCGTCATCGCCGGTGACGTGGATCACGCGAACTCGCTCCACGAGGCGAGGCAGCGCGCCGGCCACGGCGTCGTTGATCCGCCGGACCGCCTGCGAGCCGCCGAACACCAGCAGCACCCGCTCCCCGGGCCGGGCGCCGAAGACGGCCCGGGATTCGTCCGGGTCCACGCCCGCGAAGGAGCGGATCGGGGTCCCGGTGACGTAGGTGGTGGGACGGGCGAGGGCGTGGCCGGCTTCGGCGTGGCTGACGGTGATCACGGTGGCAAGGCGGGCGACCAGCCGGACGCTGCGGCCCGGGATCGCGTTGCCCTCCCAGAGGACGGACGGGATGCGCAGCACGGCGGCGGCGAGGAGGACGGGGATGGCGACGTAGCCGCCGGTGGTGAAGATGGCGTCCGGCCGCCGGACCACCATCAGGCCGAAGGCCTGGGGCACCGAGAGGGCGAGGCGGAGCGGGTCGAGGATGAGATGGATGTCGCGACCGGCAGAGCGAAGCGACCGGAGCAGCAGACGCCGGAGCGGGATCCCTGCCCCGGGGACGATCGCGCGCTCGAGGCCGCGATGCCCACCGAGCCAGGCGAGCTCAGGCGCGCCGGCCCGGGCGCGAAGCGATCGGGCGACGGCGAGAGCCGGGTAGATGTGACCGCCCGTTCCCCCGCCCGCGATCAGCAGGCGCATCGTTCCAGGTTCCTTTCTCGACCGTCTCTCTCGAAACCGAGAGCAGGATTCCGACGGCGGCGAAGCTGATGACCAGGCTCGAGCCACCCGCCGAGACGAACGGGAGCGGGATGCCCGTGACGGGGACGAGGCCGACGACGACCGCGATGTTGATGAACGCCTGGATGCAGATCCAGGCCGTGATCCCGGCCGCGAGCAGGGCACCGAACGTGTCCGGCGCGCCGAGCGAGGTGCGGATGCCAAGGTAGCCGAAGGCGAGGAACAGGACGATCACGAGCCCCGCGCCGAGCAGGCCGAACTC
>JBAXFC010000153.1:0-7814 GCA_037140135.1 Chloroflexota bacterium | reverse complement strand
GGTTGGGGTGTGGTGGCCGGGACGAGGTCGCCGGCCACCACGGTTACAGGATCAGATCAGGGGAGGACGGGGGTGCCACCGGTGTTGATACCGCTGGTCCACGTGCCACCCGTGATGCCACCCGTGGCACCGGCGTACGCGTTGGTGGCCTGGGCGGCAGCCCACGTGCTCGTCGGATCGTGGCAGCCCTGGCAGGTGCCACGGTTGTCGACCTTGAGCAGGCGGCTGTCGGCGGTGGCGACACTACCCGTGTGCGTGTCCGGATCGGGCACGGTGTACACGGAGGCGGCGCTGCCGTCCGGCTGGGTGTAGTTGTAGGCGAACGTCCCGCTCATCACGCGGTTCGAGCCGTGGGCCACGTGGCAGGTGCTGCACACGCGGTCGGCACGAGTCGAGTGCTGGTACGAGAACATGCTGTCCACGGCGCCGACGGCGTCCTGGCGCGGGAAGAACCACTGCGAGGCAGTGGCCGGGTACAGGCGCGTGGCGACGCCGCTGGTGAAGGCGGTGACCGTCACCGGCGAGCCGGCGAAGGTGCTCGAGACACGGATGTTCATGCCCGAGGCGTAGACGATGTACCAGGTCCCGGCAGACATGTCCGGGGTGGTGCCGGTCAGCCGGACCTTGTCGCCCAGGGCGAAGCCCGAGCTCGTGAGGGCGTTGCCGCCGGCCGGGTTGACGGTGCTGATCGTGATGGTCGTCGTCGCGAACGACGCGATCGTGCGATCAAGGAAGGTGGACGAGCCCTGCTCGGTGCCCGGGTTCGGGTTCTGATACGCGAAGTACCGGGTGTGGCAGGACGAGCACCACGCCGTCATCTGCTGGTTGAACGCAACCTGGTTCGACGCGGCGACCGTGGCCGGGAGGCCGTTGGGGCCGTCGTAGGTCGAGCCGCTGGCGGCGTTCCACGGAACCTGGCGATGCCAGTAGTCACCCGTCGTGTTGCCGGTGGCGATGCCGCTGGCGTAGAAGGTGGCCCCGGCGCCGGTCGCCTGGTCGGTGACCTTGGTCTGGATGACGGTGTAGTTGCGGAGCGGGTACACACCGGCGGTCGGCGTGCCCAGCGGGGCGTCGGCAATCGGCACGCTGGAGCGCACGATGGTGCCCGACGTGTAGGTGCCGGCGGGAATGTCGGCTGCGGTGGCGAAGGCGATGGTGTTGGCGACGGTCTGGACCTGGAAGGAGATGCCGTTCGGCACCGCCCAGATGACCCAGCTGCCGTCAGCACCGGTGCCGGTGCCGGCGATCGTGATCAGGTCACCAATCTGGTAGGGATGCCCTTCCTTGGTGTAGATCACGTCCGCGACCGGATCGACGGCCTTGACGTCAACGACGTTGCTGCTCATCGCGGTGGCACCGACGGGGGCCGGAGCCGTGTTCAGGATGCGGTACTGCCCGTTCCCGTGCGGGTTGTGGCAGTCCGTGCAGCCCAGGGTCACGGAGGGACCTGCGCCGGAGCCGTTGGCCCCGTTGCCCCACAGGACGTGGGGGTTGGTGAGGCCGTTCTCGGTCATCGCGATATGGGACGAGGTCACGGGGGCACCGGCAGCGTTGACGGTGACCTTGGACTTGTAGCTCGTCCCTGTATCGATCCGGCCGACGCCTCCGATACGGGCCATGTCGAACCCGCCGGCGCGGAGCGCGCCGAGGGTCGTCGCCCCGTTGCGAAGCCCGTCAACACCAAGGGCGTACTGGACACCGTCCATGACGCTCGTGGTCGCGCCCGTCACGGCCGTGCCGTGGCAGCCGAGGCAGAGGGCCTCTTCGGAAGCCTGGTTGATCAGGTACTCGCCCTTGGCGGTGTGGGCCCGATGGCAGCCGGCGCAGCTGTCGGCGGTCAGGGTGCTGACGCCGGAGTTGGTTGCCGCCACATGGGGTCCACCGTCCGCAAAGACAGGAATCGCGGCAAGGAACAGCCAGATAGCACCTGCTGCGAGCAGCAGAGACATCTTCCTCACTGTCCTCACCTCCTTTCTCAATAAGTTGCGGGGTTTATGGGTAGAGCCGCCAGAGTCCGGCGGCGAGTGCTCCTCCGGGACCACACCTCCTTGTGTCTCAGGTTCCTCTGTCAGTAGCTCCAGATCTGGACGCGATTATTGGCCGAGTCCGCGATGTACACGCGCCCCCTGCCGTCGAGTGCCAGACCGTTGGGGAACTCGAACTTGCCGTCGCCGATGCCCTCGCCACCGAAGGTGCCGAGGAAGTCCAGCGTGCGCTGGCCCTCTTTGACCGTGGTGAACACCGACACGGCCTGACCGGTCGAGTCCACCACGTAGACCTTGTTGTCGCTGCTCACCGCGATGCCGCGGGGCATGCCCAGGTTGCCCTTGCCGACGCCGCGCCCGACCTGGGCGACCAGCGTGCCGTCCGGCGCGTAGGCGAGCAGCCGGCCGTTGTTGCTGTCGGCGATGTAGACGTTGCCGGCGGCATCCACCGCAACGCCGTTGGGGAAGGACAGCAGGTCCGCCGTCCCGTAGTCCATGACGAGCGCGCCGGACCGGTCGAACTTGTGGACGACCTGCGGGTTCGCGCTCACGTCGGTGGCGTAGAAGTTGCCGGCCGCGTCGAAGGCGAGGCCCAGCGGCTGCCAGCCGGTCAGGGACGCCGGCGGCTCGAACGCGCGCAGGTAGGTGCCCGCGGAGTCGTAGACGTAGACCTTGCCCGTCGGGCGGTCGCTGACGTAGACGTCGCCCGTCTGGGGGTCCAGGGCGAGGTAGACCGGCACGTGGTCCGTGCCCGTGGAGACCGGCGGCCGCAGGACGGCGAGCTTGTTGCCGCCGGCGTCGAAGATCATCGCGACGCGCTCGCCATCGGTGGTGGACGTGTAGATCCGGCTGCCATCGGCATTGACGGCGATGCCCATGGGGCGCTCGAGGCCGATGACGGAGGTCACGTAGCCGGGCATCTTGGTCTCGCCGGGGATCGGCGGCACCACCGGGATGGGCTGGCGGAAGAGCAGGTACCAGATCGCCACGCCGAGCAGGGCGGCGAACGCCAGGAGCAGCACGATCAGCACGATCAGCTTGTTGCGCCTTGACGGCGGAACCTCCACGGTGCCGCCCACGGGGGCCGCACCATCGGGGGGCGTGGTGCCCGCCTCGGGGGCCGGTGCGCTGCCGGCGTCGGGGGACGCGACGGTGGGGGACGCCGTCATCAATTGCTCCCCGTGGAGGCTGCCGGGGACGGGGCGGCGGAGCCGGGCCCGTTCACGCGCTGCAGGCCGAGCTGCGCCGGCGTGTTCGTGGGGTCGATGGCGAGCGCCTGCTTGTACCAGTCGGCCGCGGCGACCGTGTCGCCCTTGAGCTCGCTGGCGAGGCCCAGGCCGACCGTGGCCTCCATCCTGGCGTCGCCGGCAAGGAGCGTCTTGAGCGCCGTCTCGGCGCCGGCCGCGTCACCGGAGGCCAGCTGCGCCATCGCCGTCGCCCAGGCCGCCATGTCCTTCTGGCCCAGCGACGTGTACGCGGCGGCGAGGTTGGTGTACGGATCCGCCCAGCCGATGGGCACCAGCGCGATGGCGGATCGCAGCGGCGTCAGCGCGTCCTGGGCCTTCCCGGACAGGACGTACGCCAGGCCGAGGGCGCTCAGGGCATCCGCGTCGGTGTGGTTGATCGCGGTGGCCTTGACCAGGGGCTCGATGGCGTCGGCCGGCTTCTGCTGGGTCAGGGCGATCATCCCGAGGCCGTAGTACGCAGCCTCGAGGCTCGGGTCCACGTTGGCCATCTCACCGGTCAGGCCGATCTCGATCACCCGGTTGTAGTCCGTGGTGGCCTCGGGCCACTTCTTGAGCTCGCGGTATGCGTCGCCGCGCCGGAGCGAGGCGAGCTCGACGTTCTGCTTGGAGTCGATCAGGGCCGTGTACTGGGTCACGGCGTCATCGAAGCGGCCCTTGGCGAAGTACGCGTCGGCGAGCTTGCCCCGGGAGGCGAAGTCCGCCGGGCTCGCCCGGACGGCATCCTCGAGCGTGGCGATCTCGCGGTCCACCATCGGGGCGACGGGGGCGCGCCAGCGGTCAATGACATAGAAGGCGACGAAAGCGATCAGCACGATGACGAAAAGCAGCGCAATCCGCCTGATCAGGCGGTTCAGCTGCTTCTCGGGCATCTCGGTCAGGGACGTGACCCGGAACATGGATGGCACCTGTTACTCCCAAGGTCGGACGGACGGTTGCCGACCTATGCCAATCCTCGCCTCCACGGGCGTCGCTTTGCATCCGTCGGGGGATAGAAGTGCGATACAGATGGTGGCGCGGACGCACCGGAGAATCTGTATCGACCGGCCCAGTCGGCTACCGCGCTCGCATGCGCGCACACGACGGACCGACAATCAGCCCGGGCCCGAGAGCTCACGCCGGCAGCGACTCCTTGGGCGTCCGGAAGTCCGAGGGCACGTCCACCACGATCTTCCCGCCCACCTCGCGCACCGGGAATCGCCCCAGCGGCTTTGGTGGCAGGCCGGCGGCCACCTTGCCGTCGATGTCGTACTCGCCGTTGTGGCAGCGGCACTTGAAGCGGGTGGCCTCCGGCGCCCAGGCATAGCGGCAGAGACCGTGCGTGCAGCGTGGATCGAAGGCGACGAGCTCGCCGGTGGCCTGCTTCACGAGCCAGGTGGAGCCGGGGATGCTGCCGTCGCCCGAGACCACGGTGAAGGCCACCTCCGTGGGCACGCCCACGAGCAGCCACGACGGATCGGTGTCCAGGGTGATGGTCACGGGCGGTCCGGAACAGGCGGCGAGCAGGGCGCCCAGGCCGCCTCCGGCCACCACGGCACCGGCCCCCATCAGCACGAGCATCGTGCGCCGGGGTACGGGGGTTGCGCGCGGATCGAACGCCGGTCCCTCGTCGGGCCGGCGGGAGGAATCGCCCATCAGGCCGGAAGCCTAGCGCCTAACCGGGAATCGGGCTGACCGCGACGTTGCGATCGCTCTCCGCCCTGGCCACGCCTGCCACGGCCTGCCGGATCGCCGCAAGGAAGTCATCGGGGCGCGTGGACAGCGACTCGCGCTTCAGTGTCCAGGCCTTGGTGGTGGTGATGTCAACGTCGAGGACGAGCGCGGCCCCTGACCTGCGCACGACCTCTGCGGCGTCAACTGCTCCCCCCTCTTCCACGACGATGACGGCCGGCTCGTTCGCAAGCGCGAGCGTGACGGCATCCGCCGACGCGATGTCGACCGCCTCCACGATCACCCCTGGCTCGGATGCGAGCATCCTGCCGAGGCCCTCCCCCATCAGGGGATGGCTGTACAGGACGAGCACCCGCACGGGCTCTGCTGCCAACTGTGCACCCACCATCGAACGCGAGCCGCTTGGTGCGACGCGTGATCCGATGCTAGGTGAGCGAAGGCATGCGTCCAATCCGTCACCCGGCATAGAGCGGGCCGGAATCCCTGTATCCGACGGGATATCCGGCCCCGGCTCGCCCAGTCCATTCGACAGGGCCGCCCGCCGACGGCGTCAGTCGCGGGCGTTGTCCTGGTTGGTGAAGCCCTGACGCACCGCGTAGGCGGCGGCCTGCACGCGGTTGGTCAGATGCAGCTTCTCGAGGGCGTTGTGGACGTGGTTCTTGACCGTGCCCTCGGTGATCGTCAACTCGTTGGCGATCTCCTTGTTGGACATCCCGCTGGCGACCAGCTGCAGGATCTCCGACTCGCGACGGGTCAGGATGCTGTCCGTTGCCGACGGGGCCGGCTGGCCCCGCGCGGGGATCCCACCGGTGCGCAGCGCATCGAGCAGCTTGCTCGCGACGGCGGGGGCGATCGGCGCCTCACCGCGCATGACGCCCCGCAGGTCCTCGAACAGCTGCTCCGGCCGGACGTTCTTGAGCAGGTAGCCGTTGGCGCCCGCCTTGATCGATTCGAACAGGTCGTCGTCGTCCTCGGAGACGGTGAGCATGACGATCGGCGTCGTGAAGCCGGCGCCCCGGATCGCCGACACGCCATCCACGCCGTCGGCGCCGGGCATGTTGACGTCCATGACGACGAGGTCCGGCTTGAGTGCCCGGACCTTGTCCAGGGCATCGCGGCCGTTCTCGCCCTCGCCGACAACGGTCATGTCGAACTGGGCGCCGATCAGCGTCGCGAGTGCCCTGCGGAACAGGGGCTGATCATCGACGAGCAGCACCCGAAGCTTCGGCGGAAGGTGTCCCAACGGTGTCCTCAGAATCGAGTCGGACGACGATCGTCGTCCCCTCGCTCGGCGCAGTATGCACGGTCAGCGTCCCACCGACCTGTTCCACACGCTCGCGCATCGAGGCGAGGCCGAAGCCGCCCTCCATGGAACTCGAGACGGTGGTGGGGTCGAAGCCTACCCCATTGTCCTCGATCTTCAGCGTCGTGAGCCCCGGCGCGCACACGATGCGGACCTGCACCCGGGATGCCTCGGCGTGCTTGCGGGTGTTGGTGAGGGCCTCCTGGACGACGCGCAGGAGCTGGACCTCCACGCGCGGGGTCAGGGCGCGGCGCGTGTCGCCCTCGCAGGTCAGAGAGGCGGAGATGCCGGTCTGGCGGCTGTACTTGCGCAGGTACTCGCGCAACGAGCCCTCGAGGCCCATGTCCTCGCGGACGGTCTCGCGCAGGCCCAGGATCGCCTCTCGGACGTCGCTGTAGGCCTCGTCCGCGGTCTCGGCCAGGGCGGACAGCTCATCGGCGATGCCCAGGCTTGCCTCGTCCTTGGCCCGCGCCTCGAGCGAGCGGAGCTGCAGGTGGATCACGCCCAGGACCTGGGCCAGGCTGTCGTGGAGCTCGCGGGCGATGCGGTCGCGCTCCGCGTGGATCGTCCACTGCTCCTCGGCCTCGTGGAGGTGGGCGGTGCGGACGGCGACGCTGGCCATGTCGGCCAGGGCGCCGAGGAGGTCGCGCTCCTGCTTGCTGAACGGACGCCCGGGCCGGGTGACGCACAGCTCGCCCAGGACGCCGTCCGGGCCACGCAGCGGCCGGGCCGCCCAGGCCATCGCGCCATCCTTGGCGACCACGGGGCACAAGGGGTTCTGCGGGTGGTTGGCGGCGGCGTGCTCGTGGGCGACGAGGCAGATGGAGCCGTCATCGGCCATGGCCAGGCGATCCCGGCCGGCGGTGGACTTGATGACGCCGTCCTTGATCCCCTCACGGCGGTCGGAGAGGCAGGCCACCGCCCGCTCCGCGCCGAGCAGGTCGCGGGCGTGCTGGGTGATCGTGTCGAGGACGTCGCGCAGCTCGGCGCGGCCGGTGAGCTGGAGGGCGACCGCGTAGAGGGCCTCGCGCTCCTGCTCGCGCCGGTGGAGGTCGGCGACGGTCAGGCCCAGCTGGGCGGCACCCGCGATCTCGCCCGCGATGTCGCCGAGGGCGGCGTCCGAGATGTCCGGCTCCACGGGCGGGTGGAAGGTGAGCCGGAGGTGGCCGATGCGGCTGGCGCCACGGATGAGGGGCAGGTCCAGGACGCCGGTGTCGATGCCGGAGCGCCGGGTGTAGCGCGGCCCGTCCACGACGGGGTCGGAGGGCTCCTCGAGGACCGGGGTGAGCCATGCGAGGCCGGGCGGCAGGGCGGCGGGGCGGCGGATGACCAGCGGGTTGCCGTCGGCGCCGCGGACGGTGACGATGCCGGCCAGGGCGCCGGTCTGGGTCACGACGCGGTCGAGCGACTGCTCCAGCAGGTCCGGCAGCTCAGGCCGGGGCTGCCCGTGATCATCATGACCGCGTACTCGGACCTCGAGAGCGCCGTCTCCGCCTTCCAGGGCGGCGCCTTCGACTATCTCGCCAAGCCCTTCGACCTGCCGGCCGCGGTGGAACTGATCCGGCGCGCGCTGCAGGAGAGCGAACCCGCGGAAGTCGTCGATGAGAGCGT
>JBAXFC010000152.1:0-7931 GCA_037140135.1 Chloroflexota bacterium | reverse complement strand
CCCCCATCCCGGCGACGAGCATGGCAACCGGCACCAGCGCCGTGACGAGGAAGGCCCCGGGGGGCGCGACGAGGCGGGCGACCGCGACCAGCATCACGCCGGCCACGACGAGCTCGCGGCGCTGGATCTCGACCTGGGGGTCCCCGTTCGTCATCGGCGCCGATGGTACGTCCGGCGAGGCCCGGGAGGTTGGGCTCAGACGCGCGCCGGCTTGCCCGCCACGTGGGCGAGCAGCTCCGCGAGCGGGCGGGCGTTGAGCACGTGCCGCGGCTCGACCCACGCGCGGCGGGCCTGCTCGACACCCCAGCGGACGGACTCGAGCTCCTCGATCCGGTGGGCGTCGGAGTCGATCGAGAGGATCGCGCCCGTCTCGACCGCCCGACGGGCACGCTCCGGGGCCAGGTCCAGGCGCTGCGGCGAACCGTTGATCTCGAGCGCGGTCCCGGTGGCGGCGGCCGCGGCGAAGACCGCATCCCAGTCCAGGTCCAGGTCATCGCGGCCCCCGATCATCCGGCCGGCAGGATGCGCGATGACGTCCACGTGCGGGCTCCGGATCGCCGCCAGCGTCCTTCCCGTCAGCTCGGCGCGCGACTGGCGGCGGGCGACGTGCACGGAGGCGACGACGAGGTCGAAGCGGGCGAGCAGGTCGTCCTCGTAGTCGAGCGTGGCGTCGGCCCGGATCTCCAGCTCGCAGCCGTGCAGCAGCCGGAAGCCCGCGACGGCGCCGTCGGGCGTGGCGCCGGCCGCATCCTCGGTCGCGAAGCGGGCGTTGAGTTCCGCGATGATCGAGCGCTGCTGCTCCACCCGATCCGGATCCAGGCCGTGGGCGATCCCCAGTCCCTGCGAGTGGTCCGTGAGCACCTGGTAGGCATAGCCGCGGCGGCGGGCCGCCTCGGCCATCTGCTCGACCGTGTGAACACCGTCGCTCCAGTCGGAGTGGCTGTGGAGGTCGCCCAGGAGGTCGGAGAACGTGATCAGCGCAGGGAGGGTGCCGGTTGCGGCCGCGGCCACCTCGCCCCGGTCCTCGCGCAGCTCGGGCGGCACCGGTTCCAGTCCCAGGAACCCGTAGACGCCCGCCTCGTCGAGGCAGGTCCGCAGCTCGGCGGCATCCCCGGCTGCCGGCGCCCCGCCCGCGTCGAGGCGCAGGAACCCCTTCTCGGACAGGCTCCAGCCGCGGTCCCTCGCGATGCCGCGCAGGGCCACGTTGTGGTCCGCGGAGCCGGTGAAGTGGACGAGGTACGTCCCGGCCGCCCCGGGCGGCATGACCATCAGGTCCACCTGGGGCCCACCGCGCAGCACGACGCTCGCCTTGGCCCTTCCGGCGCCGAGGACCCGCTCAACGGCCGGCAGCGACGTGAACCGCTCGATGACCACCTCCGGCGCATCGGTCTCCACGAGAAGGTCGAGGTCGCCGATCGTCTCCCGCCGCCGGCGCAGGGAGCCCGCCTGCACGATCCGGGCTACCCCGGGCGTCCCCTCGAGCGCGGCGACAAGGCCATCGCTGATCGCCTGAGCCTGGTCGATCCGCAGCCGCCCGGTCCGCGACGCGAGCTGGACGATCCCCTCGAGGATCCGCTGCTCTGCCCCGGCGGTGATGCCGCGCAGCCCGCGCAGGCGTCCCGCCTCGGCGGCCTGGCGCAGGTCCTCCACGCTCTCGATGCCGCCGTCCTCCCAGAGCAGGCGGACCGTCTTGGGCCCCACGCCCGGGATCGCAAGCATCTCGATGACGGACGGCGGGACCTCGGTGCGCAACCGGTCGCGGAGCGCCATCCTGCCCGTGGTTGCGAGCTCCGTGATCTTGTCGGCGATCGCCTGGCCCACGCCGGGGATCGGCCGCCGGTCCCCTGCCCCATACGCACCGGCGACGTCGAACGGCGCCTTCCCGATGGCGTCGGCGGCCCGGTGATAGGCGACCGTCTTGAACACGAGCTCGCCCTTGACCTCGAGGATGTCGCCGATCTCGTGGAAGATGGCGGCGAGGTCGTCGTTGGTCAGCGCTTGGTCCGGCACGCCGTCATGGTACGGGCGTGACGCTAGGCCGCCACGACCCGGTCGCGGCCACCGCGCTTGGCGCGGTAGAGGGCCTGGTCGGCCTCGTCGATCACGACGTCGAGCGGGATGTCGGCCTCCTCGGCCACGGCCACACCCACGGAGACCGAGACACCCGGCACGCCCATCCGCGCGAGGTCCAGCGACGAGACGGAGCGACGGACCCGCTCCCCCACCTCCACGGCGATCTCGAGGCTCGGGTTGCGCAGCAGGACCGCGAACTCCTCACCGCCGAAGCGGACGGGAACGTCGCCCTCCCGGACGGCCCCGGCGATGGCCTGCGCGACCTCACGCAGGACGTGGTCACCGACGGCATGCCCGAAGGTGTCGTTGAGCAGCTTGAAGCGGTCGATGTCCACCATGAGGACGCCCACCCGGTCCTCGGCGCGGCGGCGGCGCGAGAGGAGGCCCAGGTACTCGTCGAAGTAGCGGCGGTTGGGCAGGCCGGTCAGGGCATCGGTGGTGGCCCGGGCCTCGGCGTCGCGCATCGAGTAGACGCGGGCGAGCGCCGCGGACGTCTCGACGGCGGCGGCCTCCAGCAGGCGGCCTGCGGACTCCGGCCACGGGGCATTGGTGCGCCGGGAGAGGACGATTGCGCCCTCCACCCGCCCGTTGACCCGCAACGGGGCGGCGCGCAGGTTGCGCAGGCCGTAGGCGTCCTGGAGCCGTCGCGCGATGCGGTCGGCGATCCGCTGGTCGGCGCCGTCGCGCCCTGGACCGGCGTGCGGGCGGCGCGGGCGGGGGGCACTCCGGGTCGCAAGGCCCGCCCCGGTCCACTCCCGCAGCACCGGAACGGGACCCGAGGCCGCAGGCGCGACCCAGTCGTCGGGGCTGATACCGAGCGATCCGAGGTGCGGGTCGACGCGGGCGTCGGGAACGACGGGGATCGCCGTCAAGGGGCGGCCGCGCGAGGCGGTGATCGCGACCTCGACCACGGCCTGCTCCGCAGCCGGATCCTCCAGCTCGCGAAGGGGCAGGGTGGTGCGCGACGCCGCGGCGCCGGGGCGCGTCGGGGAGAGGATCGCCTCGAGGTTGCGGGTCTCAGGGCGACGCCGGACGACGGCGACGTGATCCGCGCCGGTCCCCGCGCCCAGCTCCTCCACGATGGCGTCCACGATGGCGTCCGGGGAGACCGAGCGCGACAGACCGCGCAGGATGCGGGCGAACGATTCGGCCTCCCCGCGCCGGGAGCCGTCGAGCAGGACCTCGCGCTCGTGCTCCCAGACGGTGATCGCGCCGGCGACGCCGACGAGCGCGAGCGCCACGAGGTCGATCAGGCTGGGCTCGAGCAGGAGCCGCACGAACTCGACGGCCGCCAGCGCGATGAAGGCAAGGGTGACGGGTCGCCGGAACAGGCCCCGCAGCAGGGAGCCCGCGCGCTCAGCCATGGATCGACCCTGAAGTCCTCACCCTGCAGGCAAGGATGGGCCCCACGCTACGGAATCAGCAAGGGACAGGCGCGGTACGGATGGCCGCGGCGTCCTAGTACCTTCGTACTACCGGTCTCGCCCGCCAGGGGAGCGGACAGGCTCCGGGATCCTCCCGAAGCGCTCCGCGACCGTCTCCCGGTGGACAGGCTGGTCCACCGGCTGCGCCGCATCGGTGTGAGCCAGGCCGGTCGTGGTGCCCGCGAGCGCCCGGCCGCCCCCCAGGTTCTTCGCCTCGTAGAGGCTGATGTCGGCGGCGGCGATGAGGTCGGTCGCGGTCCGGCCATCGAGCGGGTGGCCGGCCACGCCGATCGATGTCCCGATGTGGAACGGCTGCCGGCCCTCGGCCTCGAACGGGGTCGCCGCGAAGGCTGCCAGGATCCGCTCCGCGACCACCATGGCCGCGTCGCGATCGGTGTCCGGGAGGATGACGGCGAACTCATCGCCACCGTACCGCGCGGCGACGTCCGAGGCGCGGATGGTCGAACGGATCAGCTCGGCCACGTGGACCAGCACCCGGTCCCCGTAGACGTGGCCGAACGTGTCGTTGACGAGCTTGAAGTCGTCGAGGTCGAGCATCAGGACGCCCAGCGGCCTGCGGTACCGGGTCGCCCGCACGACCTCCTCGGAGAGGCGCTCGTGCAGGTAGCGGTGGTTGAAGAAGCCGGTCAGCGGATCGCGGTCGGCGAGGTCGCGGGCGGTCTCGTAGAGGCGGGCGTTCTCGAGGGCCATGGCCGCCTCGTGGGCCATCGTCCGGGCCAGCGTGATGCGGGAGGCGTCAACCTCGGGTCGCCCGGCGAAGGTGAGCTCCACAACGCCGATCGCGTCCCCGTTGGCGACCAGGGGCAGCATCACGAGACCGCGGCTCCCCTCGCTGCGCAGGTGGGCCACCTCGGCGGGATCGGCGTCCGGATCCTCGGCGTCCACCACCGCGATCAGGCATTCCTCGAGGACGCGGCGCGTCTGCGGGAAGTCGGCGAGCGGGTAGTAGTCCTCGATGTCGGGGCGGATCGATGCCGGGTAGCAGCCCAGCGTGCGGATCCGGTCCCGAGGAGCATCCCAGTCGCTGATCTGGGCCTGTCCGGCGCCAACCGCCCGGGCCAGGTGCTCGGCCATCAGGTCGGCGACCGCACGCGGATCGAGGGAGCGCGACAGCGCGGAGCTCATCTCGAGCAGGCGCCGGAGCTCGGTCGAGAGGCGCTCCGCGTCGGCGAGATGGGAGGCGCTCGCAAAGGCGGTCGCCGCCTGGTCGGCCATGATCGAGAGCAGCCGCAGGTCGTCCTCGTCGAACTGGCTGAGGCCGAGCCTGCAGAGGGTGATCACGCCCACCAGCGTCTCGTCGTGGAGCATGGGCGCGACGAGCATCGACTCGTCCACCCGTGGCGTTCCGGCGATCGTCACGCCACGCGGGTCCGCAGCGGCGTCGTCGACCAGGGCCGGCTGGCGATGCTGCGCAGCCCAACCCGTGAGCCCCTCCCCGATCCGGGTGCGCAGGGTCTCGGGGTCCACCTCCCGGTAGGCGCCCGCCTGGCCGTCGAGCGCCACCGGGACCAGCTCGTCGGGCGCCTGCAGGAGGTAGACGCGGGCACTGTGGCAGGCGATGACGCGGCCGGTCTCCTCGACCAGCACCCTGCCGACGTCCTCGCTGGTGAGGCTCGCCGTCATCCGCCGGGCCGCCTGCTGGATGACACCGAGCTGGACGGTCCGGCGCCCCTCCTGGGATCGCGCCCGGCCGACGAGGGCGCCGGTGGAGAGGATGGTGCCGCCGATCGTGAGGTCCAGCACGAACACCACATCCTCGACGGTATCGGGCCCGCCGCGGACCATCCAGGCGACGAGCCCCAGGACGAGGATCAGCAGGCCGCCTGCGAAGGCGACGACGTGCAGGCGCAGCGGAGCGCGCCCGGGAAGACGCGGGCGATGGGTGCGGGCGAACCGGTCGGTGGTACGAGGCACGTCCCAGATGCTGCCACGCGGCAGTGCGTCCGGGCACCGCCCGATGGTCCTCCCGGGGGGAGGGACGGTCAGGGGTGCGGTCGGACGTCAGGCGGACGCGGGATAGCGGAAGCGTTCCGCCTCGGGGCGGGCCAGCCAGTCCGCGAGCGTGCCCGCAGCGACGTCCTTGCCCGACAGCTGCGGCTCGTCCACCGGCCACCGGATCCCCAGCGCCGGGTCGTCCCAGCGGATCCCCGACTCCGCGGCCGCGTTGTACTCCCCGGTGCAGAAGTACTCGATCTCGGTCCGGTCCTCGAGGGCGCAGAAGCCGCGCGCGAAGGTGGCGGGCGCCCAGAACAGCAGCGGCTCATCGTCCGAGCCTTCCACGGTCACCACGCGGCCGAGCGTCGGTGAGCCGGGCCGGATGTCCACGGCCACCATGAAGGCCCGGCCGCGGACGACGCGCATCAGCTTGCCCTGGGGCGGGTCCCACTGGAAGTGCAGGCCCCGGACCACACCCCGCGCTGAGCGTGACTGGTTGACCTGGACGAACCTGGTCGGCAGGTCCAGCTCCGTGAACGGCGTGACCTGGAGGATCTCCGCGAACCAGCCCCGGTCGTCGCCGAAGCGCTTGGGGCGGACGACGCGGACCTCCGGGATGGAGGTCTCCTCGACGGTGAACGGCATGGCTACATCATCACCAGGCCGCCGTCCACCGCGAGCACCTGGCCCGTGATGTAGGCAGCCTCGTCCGACGCGAGGAAGGCGACCGCCGATGCGATCTCCTCGGTGGTGCCGAAGCGCCCGAGCGGCGTGCGGTTGGTGAGCTCGGTCTTGAGCGCGTCCGGCAGGTCCTGGGTCAGCTCGGTGAGCACGAAGCCCGGCGCGACCGCGTTGACGGTGATCCCACGCGAGGCGAGCTCGCGGGCGGCGGCCTTGGTCAGGCCGATGAGACCGGCCTTGGCCGAGCTGTAGTTCGCCTGGCCCATCTGGCCGGCCTGACCGGAGACCGAGGTGATGTTGATGATCCGCCCGCCGCGGGCCTTGAGCATCGGGCGGGTGACCGCCTTGAGCGCGTAGAAGGCGCCCGAGAGGTTGGTGTCGATCACCTCGCTCCACTCGTCCGCACCCATGCGCATGATCAGGTTGTCGCGGGTGATGCCGGCGTTGTTGACCAGGATGTCCACCTTGCCGAAGGCCTCGAGCACGGCCTTGACGAGCGCCTCGGCGCCCTCTTGGCTGCGCGCGTCCGCCTGGATGGCGATCGCCCGGCGGCCCAGCGCCTCCACCGCGGCCGCGGTGGCCTCGGCGGCGGCCTGGTTGCCGCGGTAGCTGAACGCCACGTCGGCACCCTGGGTGGCGAGGCGGATGACGATCGCCCGGCCGATGCCGCGCGAGCCGCCCGTCACCAGCGCGGTCCGGCCGGTCAGGTCGATCATGCGTCGTGTCTCCTGGAGGTGGCGGACCGGCGCTCAGCGGCCGCCGTGGTGGGCGTGCTCCGGCTCGCCGGGCACGACGTCGGTGAGGTCCATGTGGCCGGGAAGCGGCCTGGCCAGCACCTCGGCGAGGGCCGGCGGGATCGGGTCCACGGAGTCCCAGTCCACCGGCAGGCGAACCCTGACGTCCTCCGCGCGGATGACCTGGTCCGCCTCGCGACCCCGGGCGGGATCGGCGGTCCACTCGAGGGCCACGGCGCCGGAGGTGAAGCCGGCTCCGAAGGCCACGAAGACGAGCTTGTCGCCGATGGCCACCCGACCCTCGTTGACGGCCTCGGCCAGCGCGATCGGGACCGATGCCGCGGACGTGTTGCCGTACTTCTGGAGGTTCACGTAGATCTTGTCCATCGGCAGGTCCAGGCCCCTGGCCACGGCCTCGATGATCCGGATGTTCGCCTGGTGCGGGATGATCAGGTCCACGTCGTCCTGCGTCCAGCCCGCCTTGGCGACGGCGGCCAGGGCCGTCGAGGCCAGGGTCCGGGTGGCGAACCGGTAGGTCTCCTTGCCCTCCATGCGGATCTTGTGCTCACCGCGGGCGACCGTCTCGGCGGACGACGGGCTCTTGGAGCCGCCGGCGGGCAGCCAGATCATGTAGGCGCCCTGGGGGTCCGTGGTGAGCTCGATGCCCACGGGGGAGGTGGGCTCGTCGGAGGCCGAGAGGACCACGGCCCCCGCGCCGTCGCCGAACAGGATGCAGGTGCCCCGGTCCGAATAGTCGAGGAACCTGGTCAGCAGCTCGGCACCGATGACGAGGACGTGCTTGGCCATGCCGCCCGCGATGTAGGCGGTGGCCGTCGAGTAGGCGAAGACGAAGCCAGAGCAGGCCGCCGCGAGGTCGAACGCCGGCGCCCGGGTATTGCCGATCGCCTCCTTGACCAGGGCCGCCGTGGACGGCATCCAGTAGTCCGGCGAGAGCGTGGCGACGATGATCAGGTCGATGTCGTCCGGGGTCAGGCCGGCGGTATGGATGGCCCGCAGGCCCGCCACGGCGCCCATGGACGCGGTGGTCTCGGTGGCCGCCGCG
>JBAXFC010000151.1:0-7977 GCA_037140135.1 Chloroflexota bacterium | reverse complement strand
CCCTTGGTGCGGACCCGCGAGAACAGGTTCGCGAAGGCGTAATACTGGTCGTTGGTCCACTTCTCAAGCGGATGGTTGTGGCACTTGGCGCAGCCGATCGAGAGAGACAGGAAGGCCTGGCTCGTGTTCTCCGCCATCGTCTCCGGATCCTGGTGGACGGCGAAGTAGTTGGTGGCCCCGTTCTCGAGGCTCGACCCGCTGGCCGTCACGACCTCGCGGACGAGCCGGTCCCAGGGGGTGTTTTCCGCGACGCGGTCGCGGATCCAGCCGTAGTAGGCGTTCACCGCCTCGGGGCGGAGCTTCGAGCCGGTCACGAGGAAGACGTCGGACCACTTGTAGGCCCAGTAGTCGACGAACTCCGGCCGGGCGAGGAGCAGATCGACCTGCTCGACCGCCTGCTCCGCGGCGAGACCGTCGAGGAGCACGACGGGTACTACCCGACCGCGGGCGCGGTCATCGAGCGAGCCGTCCAGGTGCCGCGCCCCCCGTTTGTGGTCGCGGCCGACGGACCCCGCCTGATAGACCTCGCGGCCCGCCGGGCCGACGCCTGGAACACGCTCGGCGGGCAGCCGATGCGCGGGTTCGGAACACCGCCCGTGTCGCTCGAGGAGGCGGTCGCGGCAACGGCACGCCGGACGGCCCTGCTCGACGCCGCCTGCGACCGGATCGGCCGGCCGCGCGACAGCATCCGCCGCACGCTCCTCGCCTACCGCGTCGATCCGGAGCTGTTCGCGTCGGCCGACGCGTTCGCCGACTACGTGGGCCGGTACCGGGACGTCGGGGTGGACGAGTTCATCTTCTACTGGCCCGTCGATCCCGGCACCTTCGACCGGGTGCCGGCCCACGAGCAGGCGATGGAGCGGATCGCGGGCGTCACGATCCCGGCCATGCGCGCCGCCTCGGCCACGGCGGGGTAGCGACGGCCTGAGCCGCGGCGTTCACGATCGGTCACACTGGATCCCTCGCCAGCAGGAGGGGAACCGTGACCGCCGCCCCGGAAGCGCGCATCGACCAGGCCATCCCGTTCGGCGTCCACTCGGAGGTGGGCCGCCTGCGCCGGGTTCTCGTCCATCGGCCGGACCTCGAGCTCAAGCGCCTGACGCCCGCCAACCATGACGAGCTCCTGTTCGACGACGTGCTCTGGGTCCGGCGCGCACGCCAGCAGCACGACACCTTCGTGGACCTGCTGCGCGAGCGCGACGTGGAGGTCCTGTTCCTCGAGACCCTGCTCGCGGAGACGCTGGCGATCGCCGAGGCGCGGACCTGGGTCCTCGATCGGGCGGTCACGCCGTTCACCGTGGGCCCCGGCATGGCCGACGAGATCCGGGCCTACCTCGATGCCGTGGAGCCCGTGACCCTGGCCGACCACCTGATCGGCGGGCTCACGGTCCGCGAGGCGGCGGGCGTCCTCCGGGGCCGGCACGGTGAGGCACCGGGCTCCGGCGCCATCCGGCGCGGCTCGCTCGTCGTCTCCGCGATGGCCCCTGACGACTTCGTCCTGCGCCCGCTCCCCAACAGCTACTTCACGCGCGACCCCTCGGCCTGGGTCTACGGCGGCGTGGTCGTGAACCCGATGTACTGGCCGGCCCGCCGGCTCGAGGCGCTCAACGTGGAGGCGGTCTACCGCTTCCACCCGATGTTCCGCGAGGCCCCCTTCGAGTTCTGGTACTCCCGGGAGACCGAGGGCGAGTCCTTCGGGCGGGCCAGCTCCGAGGGCGGCGACATCATGCCGATCGGCAACCGGACGGTGGCCATCGGGATGAGTGAGCGCACCACCGGGCAGATGATCGAGACGATCGCGCTCTCGCTGTTCGCCAAGGGCGCCGCGGACCGCGTGATCGCCGCGGGCATGAGCAGGGACCGGGCGCACATGCACCTCGACACGGTGTTCACGTTCGTGGACCGGGACTGCGTGACGCTCTTCCCGCAGGTGGTGGACGGGATCACGGCCTGGTCGCTCCGCCCTGCGGATGTGGCGGGCGAGCTCGACATCCGGCGCGAGCCATCGTTCACGGGTGCGGTCGCCGAGGCCCTGGGCTTCAAGCACCTGCGCGTGATCGGCACCGGCGGCGATGCCTGGCAGGCCGAGCGTGAGCAGTGGGACGACGGCAACAACCTGGTCGCCCTCGCGCCCGGCGTGGTCGTGGGCTACGAGCGCAACGAGGCCACCAATGCGCTGCTGCGCAAGGCGGGGATCGAGGTGCTCGAGCTCGACGGTTCGGAGCTGGGGCGCGGGCGCGGCGGCGGCCACTGCATGACCTGCCCGATCAGCCGCGATCCCGTCTGAGCCACGGGCCGGGCCGGTACCAGCGGTGGGACCGGGAACCGGAACGGGCCGTCAGGGCACGATGGTGAACGGGGCCGTCGCCAGGATCCTCGGCGCGTCGTCGAACAGGTAGGCGACCACGTACTCGCCCGGCGGGAGCGGCCAGCGGCCTCCGGCGCGCGACTGGTCCACGAGCGCGGCGTCGGCATCGAGCACGAGCGACCCGGCCCTCCGGGCGCCGGTGTGCCTCCAGATCAAGGGGTCGCGCCCGTGCCCCGTGAGCGGCGTGGCGAAGACGGCGATCCAGTCCCAGCGGTACGCGAGGCCGCCGGACCAGGCCACCTCGACCGGCTCGCCGACCCGGACGACGGGTCGCGGGAGCGTGAGCGCGATCTGCGTGGCGGCCGCGGGCAGCGGATCTGCCGAGAGCGGATCGGCCGACGGCGGCGAGACGTGCTGGGCAAGCACGGGCCAGGATCCCGCGAGACCGGCGACGGCGGCTGGAAGCACCTGGAGATCGGCGATGACGGCGCGGTGGTCGGACGGCCACGGATCCACGCTGACGGCGACGTCCGGCCGATCCGACTCCCCGGCGATCCGGCAGTCCACGACGGTCGCCGGCCCTCCCACGAAGAGCAGGTCGATGCGGTCGGCGGGCGTGTCGGGCTCCGGGTCGTAGACGCCCACCGGCGGGCGGAAGGCCGGCCACGTGAGGCCGGGGTCGGTCACCGGATCCGGGTGGATCTCCCGCCACGTGTCGCGCAGACCCGCCTCCTCGACCGCCCGGCTCACGGGCCAGGCGACAGGCACCCGGACATGCGGCCGGGCGCCAACGGTCGCCTCCACCCAGTCACGGTGGGATGGCGCGTTGAAGTCACCGCCGAGCACGACGGGGACACCGGCATCGATCAGCGTGCGAGCGGCAGGCAGCCGCCGCTCGAGCTTCGGCATCCGGATCCGCCGCTCGAGCGCCTCGATCGCCTCGGGGAGGGCACCCGCCGCAGCGGCATCCGGCCCGCACGGATCGGCGGGGAGGTGGATGGTCACGACGGCGATGACCCGCCCGGGCGCCACTTCGACGAGCACCGGATCCGCCCCCTCGTCGCGGTCATGGATCGGGTGGCGCGCGATGACCTGTGTCCTGACCGAGACGAACCCGAAGCCCGCCAGCTCCGCGATCCGGCCGGCGTTGCCGAACGCCTCCTGGAGCAGGACGATGTCAGGGTCGGCCAGGCGGATCGCCTCCGCGACCTTGCGCAGGTCGACGTACTCGCCGCCGTCCTCCACGTTGAACACCATGACCCTGACGGGCACCGGCTCCTCGAGGTGGTGCATCCACCGAGTCTAGCCGCCGCCTCCAGCCCGGGACCGCCCTGCGGCACGGCCCCAACGACGGCCGCGACCCGTGGCACAGTGCGACCTATGCGAACGACCTCCAGTCCGATCCTGCGGATCGCCCTCACCGCGGTGCTGGCGCTGGCCGCCCTCATGCCGTCGGCGCGACCGGCGACCGCCGCCGACCCGTTGATCCTGCGCGTCGGCACGATCCAGGATGTCGACGCCCTCAACCCGTTCAACACGGCGCTCTCGTCCGGGTACGAGGCCTTCACCCTCAACTACGACCTGCTGGTCGGCTTCGGCCCCAACCTCGAGCCGGCCCCGGGCTACGCGGTGACCTGGGCGCGCAAGGACAACGGCGACGGCACGTACACCTGGACCTTCGGGATCCGGCCCGGGATGCTCTGGTCCGACGGGCAGCCGGCCACCTCCGAGGACGCCCGCTGGACGCTCCAGCTCGTGCTCGATGCCATCAACGCCGGAACCAGCGTGGGCTTGGGCTACATCGACCCCGACCTCTCCGCGGCCGGCGTCACCAAGGTCGAGGCGCCCGATCCCACCACCCTCGTCCTGACCAACACGGACCCGTCCGAGCGGATCCTCCAGATGTACATCCCGATCCTGCCCAAGCACATCTGGAAGGGCCAGACGCTCGACACCATCGGCAACTTCCCCAACGACCCGCCGGTCGTGGGCACGGGCCCCTACCAGGCGGTGGAGTGGAAGACCGGCCAGTACGTGCGCTTCGCGCGGAATCCGCACTACTGGGGCACGCAGGGCGCGGCCGACCAGGTCGTGATCAACATCTACCGCACGGACGACGCGATGACCCTGGCCCTCAAGGCCGGCGAGCTCGACTACGCGTCGGGCATCAATGCCAACCAGTTCGCGGAGCTCAAGACGATGCCGGACATCGCGACGGCCGCCGGCGCGCTGAACGGCTGGACGATGCTCGACCTCAACTGCTACGGCAAGGACATCCCGGGCGGCGGCGCCTCCACCAAGGCCCTGCGCGATCCTGCCTTCCGCGACGCGCTCGGGTACGCCATCGACAAGAACGCCCTCGTGGAGCGCGTCCTGAGCGGCTGGGGCACACCGGGCACGACCCAGGTGCCGCCGTTCCAGGCGAAGTGGCACGTGGAGCCGGACAAGCCGCGGACCTTCGACATCGAGGTCGCCAGGCAGAAGCTGGCCGACGCGGGCTACCCGCTCGACAGCTCGGGCAACCGGCTCGACAAGGAGGGCAAGCCGATCAGCCTGCGGCTCTACCTGCCCAGCGACTCGCCGGACTACCCGCGGTCGGCGGCGTTCATCCAGAAGTGGTTCGGGCAGCTGGGCATCAAGGTGCCGCTCTCCACCTATGACGGGGCCGCGCTCTACGACCTCGAGCTGCCGCCCGAGGCCGGCGACGGATACACGGCGGACTGGGACATGATCATCTGGGGCTGGACGGGTTACGCCGACCCCAATCCCCTGCTCCGGGTCTTCACCACGGGGGCCATCGGCAGCACCAGCGACAGCCTCTGGTCCAACCCGACGTACGACACGTTGTTCGACCAGCAGAACATGGCCGCCAACGACGAGGAGCGCCACGGCCTGATGGCGCAGATGCAGAACCTGTTCTACGACCAGGCGCCGTACCACATGCTCTATTACAACGACACCCTGGTCGCCTACCGGACGGACCGGTTCGCGGGCTGGCAGAACCAGCCGGCCAACGGCGTGCCGCTGTTCGAGTACGGCGCGCTCGACTACACGCTGCTGACGGTCGCCGGCGCGGCGTCACCCTCGCCCGTGCCCACCGAGAGCAGCCCGGCGGGATCGGCCACGCCGGGCGCCTCGTCGGGACCGACGACCGCACCGACGCCTGCCGCCTCCACGCCGGCCGAGCCTGTCACGCCCGCCGATGGCGGCTCGAGCGGAGGCCCGGTGCTCCTGCTGGTCCTGGGCGTGGTGGTGCTGGCCGTGGTGGCCACGGTGGCCCTGCGGCGCGGCCAGGGCTCCAAGGGCGGCGCAGAGGACGAGTAGCGGCCCACGCGACCCCCGCACGTTGCGCGCGCTGACCGGACGGCAGCCCGAACGGTCCGGATGCGATAGCGTTCCCGCCCATGCAGCCGCACCTTCGCGTCCTCTCGGACGACCTCACCACCCGCATCATCGACGAGTCCATGCACGTCCTCGCCGAGACGGGCATGGAGATCCGCGGCGCCGGGATGCGCCGCCGGCTGGAGGCCGCAGGCTTCCCGCGCAGCGCCGCCGGCAACCGGATCCTGTTCCCGCGCGAGCTCGTCGAGCGCGCGCTGGCCACCGCGCCGTCCTCGTTCACGCTGTACGACCGCGACGGCAATCCGCACGCGGAGCTCGGCGGCGACAGGGTCCACTTCGTCCCCGGGTCGTCCGGCCTCAAGTGGCTGGACCACCGGACGGGCGAGGTCCGCCTCGCCGACTCCACCGATTTCGTGGAGTACATCCGCCTCGCCGACGGCCTGGCCAACATCGCGTATCTCGCGACGGCCTTCTCCACCAACGACGACATCGAGGCCCAGGTCTCCGACGCGTGGCGCCTCTACCTCGCGCTCACCAACTCGAAGAAGCCCATCGTCTCGGGCGCCTTCACGGAGCACGGCGTGCCTCGGATGGTCGAGATGATGCAGCTCTTCCGGGCCGATCGCGCCGACCTGATCGCCCGCCCGATGTCGATCTTCACGATCACCGCGACCGGCAACTTCCGCTATTCCGAGGACAGCTGCCAGAACCTGATCGACGCGGTGGAGGCCGGCATCCCGGTCGAGCTCGTGCCGGTGACGCTGATGGGCCTGGTGGCCCCGGTCTCGATCGTGGGCGCGACCATCTTCCACACGGTTGACACCCTGGCCGGCATCGTCATGGCCCAGGTGATCCGGCCCGGCGCCCCGGTCCTGTTCGGCGGTGCGCCAGCAACCTTCCACATGAAGGCGGCGTCCTCGCCGATGTCGGCCATCGAGGCGGTGCAGCTCGATGCCGCGTACGTCGAGGTCGCCAAGCGCCTGCGGCTGCCCGCCCAGTCGTACATGGCCCTCTCGGACTCGCCCATCCTGGACGCCCAGGCGGGCGCGGAGACGTTCGGCAGCGCGCTGATCGCGGCGCTCGCCGGGGTCAACAGCGTCAGCGGCCCCGGCATGCTCGACTACCTGCTCGTCTTCTCGATGCCCAAGCTGGTGTTCGACGACGAGTACTGCGGCCAGGCCCTGCGCTTCGCGCGTGAGGTCAAGGTGGTGGACGACCTGCCGATCGGGCCGCTCGTGGAGCGGATCCTGGCCGACCAGCACCTGATCATGGCCGAGCACACGATGACCAACTGGCCGACGGAGCTCCACCTCACCTCCCCCGTCGTGATGCGCGACAACCGGGAGAACTGGATGAAGGCGGGCTCCAAGGACACCTACGCCCGCGCCTGTGACGAGGTGGACCGGCGGCTGGCCCGCTACCACCAGGTGGAGACGGACCCGGCGATCGATGCCGAGATGCGGCGGATCATAGGGACCGGGCTCGTCTCGCAGACGGAGATGCCGGTCGTGCCGCCGGCCCCGGAGCCTCCCGAGGACGACGGGACCGGGGCGGTCGATGGCGCCCCGCGCGGCCGGCGCGTGAACGCCCGACGTCGTCACTAGGGTGGCGGTGCGGCGACGCCTGGCCGGAACGATCGCGGCGATCACCCTCGCCGGCTCGCTCGCCGTCGGGCTCCCGGCCGGAGCTGCCCCGGCGGCCGCGGCCCTGCCGCTGGCCGGCATCGTGATCGCGGTGGATCCCGGCCACAACGGCGGCAACGCGAGCCACCCGGCGATCATCAACCGGCTGGTCTGGTCCGGGATCGCGCGCAAGGCCTGCAACACCGTCGGCACCAGCACCCTCTCGGGCTATCCCGAGCACCGCTTCAACTTCGACGTGGCGGTGCGCCTCAAGGCGCGCCTGGAGGCGCTCGGCGCCACGGTGTACCTCACGCGCTCGAGCGACACGGGCGTCGGGCCGTGCGTGGACGTGCGGGGACGGTTCGGTGCCAGGGTGCACGCGGACCTCATGGTCAGCATCCATGGCAACGGCGCGCCGTCGGGGGATCGCGGGTTCTTCGTGATGCGGCCGGGGCTGGTCGCGGGTTACACCGACGACATCCTCACCCGTTCCGCCGCGCTGGCCCGGGCGGTGCGGGCCGGGCTCGTCTCGGCGGGCCTCGCGGTCGCGAACTACTACGCCGTCAACGGGATCGTGGCCAGGCGCGACCTCGGCACCCTCAGCTGGTCCGATGTGCCGGTCGTGATGGTGGAGTTGGGCAACATGCACACCGCCGGCGATGCGCTGCGGATGCGGAGCGCGACCGGCCGCGACCGGTACGCGGC
>JBAXFC010000150.1:0-8031 GCA_037140135.1 Chloroflexota bacterium | reverse complement strand
AACCACTGGATCATCGGCCCGAATCCACCACGTGCGGCAATCAGTCGTGGCATCGTGATCACGGCATCTGCTCCCCCTACAAGGCGACCGATCACGGGCCAGACAGCACCCAAGACCCTAATTGGGGTCAACTTACCCCTCGGACAAGGGTAGGGCAAGGATCGGGCTGCCGCTCAACGGAACTGCTGGCACCAGTAGACCGTCCCGTCGGCCGCGCGGGCCATCGCCACGCCGATCCGGCTGTGGGAGCCGAGGATGTTCGCCCGGTGGCCGTCGGAACGCATCCAGTCGGCCACCGCTTCCGAGGCCGAAGACTGTCCCATGGCGATGTTCTCCGTCGCCCCCTGACCATGGGAGAGGTTGCGGTTGCGGGCCATCCAGGAGGCCTGCCGGCGGGCGCCGTTCATGAGCGCGGCATCGGCGGAGAGCGGGCCGAGCCCGCGCTTGGCCCGGGCGTCGTTGGTGCGAGCCACGACCGCGGCTTCGGTTGCCGAAAGGCTCGCCCCCGAATCGGTCGCGATCGACGGATCCTTCGCCAGGGCGACGGCCCCGGCGGCTCCGAACCCGACGGCAGCACCGAGCGACAAGAGAACAAGCGACCGCGGGAACCAGGGATTGCGCGTTGCACGCATGGGGAATCTCCTCGAGAGGAATCGAAGGCCAAACCATCACCAGCAGGCTTGCAGGTATGGAAGGCCGCCGACGGAACTGTCAACTTTCCACCCCATCCCCGCGTCGCCCGTCCCTTCCCCAGCTTGCCCCGTCGCCACGCCAATCGCGCTGTGGCGGCGGCTTCAGCGAGTCAGGGCAACGCCGCGGCCGCTTCTTGGAGAAGCCGGACGCACGCTTCCACCATCAGCTCCCCGGCGCCGGGGGCGACGGTCGTGTTCGTCGTCTCGTAGCCGCCGCCGACTGCCGCGGCGCGCGTCGGCACGTAGATCGTCTCGCCGTGGTTGGCGAGTTCGACGACGAGCGTCGTGCGGAACGGGCTCGCATTCTTGATGGCCAAGCCATGCTCGACGAACGACTCGCCGGGAAACGCCACCACCGCCACGTCGCGGCCGAGCGTGATCACCTGCACGCCGAGCGGCATCGTGTCACCGGAGCCGGCGAGCTTCTTCGAGAGCCCCCAGCCGAGCCACTCGAGCGCCTCCTCCTGATCAATGTCGTGGCGGAGGTTGTCGATGATCAGCCGGCGGTAGGCATCGACATGGGCGAGAAAGTCGGGCTTCGCCCCCCCCTTGATCTCCCCGAGGAGCTGCTTGGCAGCCGCGACCTGCTGTGGGGTGGCATCGAGGAGCGGCACATCGACCGTCGAGGTGCGCACCTGGAGCCTGGGCGCTTCGACCGGAACAAGCGCCGGTAGCCCGGCCACGATCGAGCGGCCGATCGACGATCCGATCATGTCGGTCTTGTTCGCCTCCGCCTTCGTCGGATCGACATGGTTGATGTTGCCGCAGCAGCCGTTGCCGAACAGCGACACCACGCCCCCGCCGAGGGTGTCGCGGATCTCGCGCTCCCCCGAGAGGAAGACGAGGACGTGCTCGACGGCCAGGCCGTTCGCGGTGGTGCGCGCATGGGCGGTCAGGTCGGCGGCGCCGGTGGACATGCCCACCTTGAACGGCGTGTTGCCACTGGCGTTGAGGCCGTTGATGGCGGCATCGACGGTCGCGGCGCTCGAGGTGCCGAGGCTGACGTTGACGGACGCGGTGGTGCCGCCGTAGCTGGTCACGCCGACGTGGTGGCGCGAGCCGACGCCGCCGTTGCCGTCAAGGGAATCGACGAGGCCGGTGGCCGCAGCCTTGGCGTACGCGATGCGGGTCTTGGGCGGGGTGCCGCTGGCGGTCTGGCTGCTGCCCATGCTGCCGGACTTGTCCAGGATCAGCACGACGTCGAGCGGGCGGACGCCACAGGGCTCGTCCCCGACGGTGGATGTGGCGGCGACGCCTGCGACCTGGACCGGTCCGACAAGCAGGGCTGCCGTTGCGAGTGCGACGCTGGCGCGGCCGAGTCGCGAGGAGGCACCTGTCCGCCTCCCGGGCGGCATGATGCGGTTGACCATGGGTCGATCTCCGAAGCCTTGAGCGGTATTGCCTCCGCTCTCCTTGGCGACGATCGGCCACTCCCGCAACTACCCGTCTACCACGAATTACGTAGGACAGGTACCCCGAGCGGTGTGGGCCGATCGTCAGGGTCACTTCCGAGTGTCGACCCGCACCGAGCGTAGGACAATAACTTTGTGCCTAACATCGGTGTCGCGCGGTGCCTCGCTGCACCTGCCCGGGGTGGCCCGGAGGTACTACCCGGCCGCCGCCGGGCAGACGCCCTGCGTCAGTGGCCCGACCAGGCCGGCGGACGCTTCTCGAGGAAGGCGACCATCCCCTCGCGCTGGTCCCCGGTGTCGAACAGCGACTCGAACCGGTCTCGCTCGAGGCGGAGGCCGGCCGCCAGCGGGAGCTCCTGCGCGGCGTTGACGGCGGCCTTGGCGGCCTCCGTGGCGAGACGCGGCTGGGCGGCGATCCGGCCGGCCAGGTCGAGCGCCTTGTCCACCGTCTCCGCGGCGGGAACCACGGCCGTGACAAGCCCCATCGCATCGGCCTCGGCGGCGGTGAACCGGCGCCCGGTCAGGACCAGCTCCATCGCCCGGGCGCGGCCCACGGCGCGCGCCAGGCGCTGCGTGCCCCCGGCGCCCGGAATGACGCCGATGGAGATCTCCGGCTGGCCGAACTGCGCGTCGTCGCCGGCCACGATCATGTCGCAGGCCATCGCCAGCTCCGCCCCGCCACCGAGCGCGAAGCCGCGGACCGCCGCGATCACCGGCGTGCGCAGGCGGCCGATCCCGTCGACCACCGCGAACGGGTCGCGCTCGTGCAGGGATCGCGGCGACTGGGCGGCGAGCTCCCGGATGTCGGCGCCGGCGGCGAAGGCCCGTGCCCCGGCGCCCGTGATCACGATCGCGCGACACGCCTCGTCGTCATCGAGCACGTGCAGGACGCCGTCGAGCTGGGCGAGCAGGTCGAAGGAGAGGGCATTGAGCGCCCTGGGCCGGTCGAGGGTCACGAGAGCCACGGCGGCGAGCGCACCCTCGCCCGCAGGGAAGGCGACCCGGACGAGCGGCTCGTCGATGGAGGCGGGCTCGGTCATGGCGGCGGCTCCTCGGGGCTCAGCCCTGCGGCGACTCGGGCTTGCCGGCGACCCGGGTGGTCGTCGCGCGCTCGATCCGCAGGTAGCGGCGGCGGTGGTAGAGCAGAGGCGGGGCATCCTCGTCGGCAAGGCTGACGGCCTGGACCGCGCCGACGAAGAGAAAGTGGTCGCCGACCTCGAAGCGCTCGATCACCTCGCACTCGAGGGCGGCGATGGCGCCGTCGATCAGCGGCAGACCGGTCTCGCCCTCCCGCCACGGGGCGCCGCAGAAGGCGTCGCGGTTGGGCGTGACGTTGGCGCCGGCGAAGCAGTCGGAGAGCCACTGCTGGTGCTCGGCCAGGATGTTGACCGCGTAGCGGTGCGACGCCTCGATGGCGGGGACGATGAAGCGCTTCCGGTCGAGCGCGATCATCACGATCGCAGGCTCCAGGCTGACCGAGGTCAGGGCGTTGACGGTGATGCCCTGGGGGCGGTCGCCATCGAGGGCGGTCACGATGGTGACGCCGGTGGCGAATTGGCCCATGACGGTGCGGAAGTCGGCGGTGGGGACGTTCACGCGGCGAAGCATACCCGGCCGGTCCGGTGCGGCCCGAGAGCCCGGCCGGATCGCGGCGCCGGCTCCCGGCGACATGCGGCGCCGGCGCCCGGCGGCAGAGTCCCGGACGGTCCGTCCATCCGGCCCGTCCCGTCGGCGCGCACGTCGCACTACCATCGCGGCCATGAGCACCGAGACCCCTGCCGGCACCCCGGCCACCCGCATCGAGCGCGACTCCATGGGCGAGATGGAGGTCCCCGCAGGCGCCCTCTACGGCGCCTCCACCCAGCGCGCCGTCCTCAACTTCCCCATCTCCGGGCAGCGCATGCCGCGCCGCTTCCTGCGCTCGCTCGCGCTGGTCAAGCTGGCCGCCGCGGAGACCAACCAGGGCCTCGGGCTGATCGATGCGGCCAAGGCCCAGGCCATCGCCGCCGCCGCCCGCGAGGTCGCCGAGGGCGGGTACGACGCCCACTTCCCGATCGACGTCTACCAGACCGGCTCGGGCACCTCGACCAACACCAACATGAACGAGGTGATCAGCCACCTCGCGTCGGCGCGGCTGGGCGGGGCCAAGGTCCATCCCAACGACGACGTCAACAAGTGCCAGTCCTCCAACGACACCGTCCCCACCGCGCTCCAGCTGTCGGGCGCCGTGGCGATCGAGGAGGAGCTGATCCCGGCGCTGATCGAGCTCCAGGGCGCGCTGGCCACCAAGGCCGACGAGTTCTGGGGCATCGTCAAGACCGGCCGCACCCACCTCCAGGACGCGACGCCGATCCGGCTGGGCCAGGAGTTCGCGGGCTACGCGGGCCAGGTCGAGGAGGCGATCCGCCGGGCGCAGGCCGCCCGTGACGAGCTCCTGGTCGTGCCGCTCGGTGGGACGGCCGTCGGGACGGGGATCAACGCCCATCCCGAGTACGCGGCGCGGGCCTGCGGCCACCTCTCCGAGCTGACCGGCCTCCTCGTCCGCGAGGCACCCAACCACTTCCACGCGCAGGCGACGCTCGATGCGGCCATCGCAGCCCACGGCGGGCTGCGGGCGATCGCGCTCGGGCTCTGGAAGATCGCGTCGGACATCCGGTTCATGGGCATGGGCCCGCGGGCCGGGATCGCGGAGCTCGCGCTGCCGGAGACGCAGCCGGGCTCGTCCATCATGCCGGGCAAGGTGAACCCGGTGATCGTCGAGAGCCTGACGATGGTCGTCGCGCGCGTCATCGGCAACGACGCAACCGTCGCCTTCGGGCAGACCGGCTCGTTCCTCGAGCTCAACGTGATGATGCCGGTGACCTCGCAGGCGCTGCTCGAATCGATCGTGTTGCTCGCGGCCTCCGCGCGCAACTTCAAGCTCAAGCTCGTCGACGGCCTCAAGGCAACGGCGCGCGGCCCCCAGCTCGTGGAGCAGGGCCTCATGCTCGCGACGGCGCTGGCGCCCGAGATCGGCTACGACGCCGCGGCGGCGATGGCCAAGGAGGGCTTCAAGTCCGGGCGCACGATCCGCGAGATGGCGCTCGAGAAGGGCATTTCGGCGGACAAGCTCGACGAGCTGCTCGACCCGCTCAAGATGACCGAGCCCGGGCTCGGCTCCGGGGCGGGCGGCGGGGGCTGACCCCGGCCCGATCCCGCGGGCGGGCGAGCGGGCGACCGGGGACCGCAGCTCTGCACGCTGACCAGCCGAGCGACCCATTGCCGGGTCTTGAGTCGTGCCTGGGTTGATCCGGCGATGCCACCCGTGCATGCGTGGACCGCGCCCGTACCGTGATCGACGCGCCTGGCCCGGGCGTCACGGTTGCACGACGAGCGTCGCCGTCATGCTCGGGTGCACCGTGCAGGTCAGCTGGTAGGTGCCGGGCGCCAGCGGCCCGAAGCGCACCTCCGTCCGGGAGATGCCGGTGATCACCGGTGTCTGGGCGACCTGGCCCTGCGGGCCGGAGACCAGGAGGCTGTGCGGGATCGCATCGTCCTGGTTGACGAGCCCGATCCGCAGCGGGACGTCGGGCGGCAGCGTCACCTGGGACGGCGCGAACACGAGGTTGTCCGCCACGATCGTCGTCTCCTCGCCCGCGAATGGACCGGGGATCGCCGCCGGACCGCTGCAGGCAGCAGTGAGGGTGGTCAGCCCCAGGATGAGGGCCGCGCACACGAGGGCAGAGGGGATGGCGGGGCGCATGCCCGCTAGGTAACGCGGGCGGCGGCAACCCGTCAAGGGGGTCAATCCGCGGACGCCCCCGCTGACGTATCCCATCCCGAGGCATTGTCCCGCCACGATCGGACGGGGCCCTGCGGGACGGGAGGGTGATGATGGCTGCCAACCGGAGGCGCGCGATCGGGGTGCGCGCCATGCTGGCCATCGCGTCGCTCGCGCTTGTCGTCGTGCCGATCCTGGCCGCGCCCGTGATCGCGGCGTCAGCCACGGTGATCATCGCGGACGGCCTCAGCCCCGCCGCCCTCGAGGTCACGCCGGGCACGACGGTGACCTGGACCAACAACGCCGCCGACCGCCACCGGATGCGGACCACCTCCGGGCCCTCTGAGTTCGACTCCGGCGATCTCGACCCCGGCGCCTCGTTCAGCGTGACGCTCAACGTGCTCGGCGCCTACCAGTACCGCGACGACCGCAACCCGAACCTGTCCAACTACTGGGGCACCATCACGGTCGCCTCGGTGCCGAAGCCCACGCCGACGCCGGCCCCCGGGACGACGCCGGCGCCACCCGCGCCCACGCCCGCGCCGTCCAACGAGGTCCTCATGGCCGGACGAGCCTTCACGCCGCGGACGCTGACCGTGGATCCCGGGGCAGTCGTCCGCTGGCGCAACAACGACGGGCGCGAGCACACGGTCTCGGCCGTGAACAAGGCCTTCGACTCCGGGATCATGGCGGTCGGGGCGGTGTTCCAGCGCACCTTCAGCACGCCCGGCACGTACTCGTACCTGTGCCTGATCCACCCGGACATGACCGGGACGATCGCGGTCCGGACCGCGGGTGGGGCGACGCCACCGCCGCCGCCACCACCGACGCCTGCACCCAAGCCCACCCCCGTGGTCACCCCGCCGCCGGGATCGGGCGAGGTTGGAATCGTGGACTTCGCGTTCAACCCGGGCACCGTGGATGTCGTGGCCGGGACCACCGTCACGTGGGTGAACACGGGCGCCGCGCTGCACACCGTGACGGCCTCCGACGGATCCTTCGACTCCGGCCTCGTGACGGCCGGGGGCGGCCGGTTCAGTCGCCGGTTCGCCGTGCCCGGCACCTACCCCTACCTGTGCGCCCTGCACCCGTCGATGTCCGGCGTCGTGCGGGTCTCGGGTGCCGGCGGCGCCACACCGCCGCCACCGGCACCGCCCACGCCCGCCCCGACACCACCACCGGTCGCATCCGGGCAGCTGGAGTTGCGCGACTTCGCCTTCGTGCCCTCGTCGATCCGGATCACGCCCGGCACGACGGTCACCTGGGTCAACACCGGTGCCGCCCCGCACACCGTCACCGAGCGGACCGGAGCATTCGACTCCGGGATCCTCCCCCGGGGCGCGCGGTACTCGCGATCCTTTCCGGTGGCGGGCACCTACCAGCTGCTGTGCTCCATCCACCCCGAGATGCATGCGACGCTCGTGGTGGCCGCGCCGGGGGCCACCCCGCAGCCGCCGGCGACGCCCGCCCCCGTCGTGACGCCGGCACCCGGGTCAGGCGAGGTGGTCATCGCGGACTTCGCCTTCACGCCCGACCACCTGAGCGTCCCGGTGGGGACGACCGTCCGCTGGACGAACCAGGGCGTGGCACCGCACACGGTGACGGCCAGGGACGGCTCCTTCGACTCCGGGTTCCTCAACCACAACGAGGTGTTCAGTCGGACGCTGACGACGCCGGGCACGATCGAGTACCTGTGCGCGATCCACCCGGCGATGATCGGCACGGTCGTCGTTGGCGACGGAGGGTCCGGGTCGGGGGCGGCCGGGTCGAGCGCCGGCCCGCCGGTGACGGGTGGCGGGCTGGGATCAGGAGTCCCGCCGGGATCCTCGGCATCGGGTGCGCCCGCCGGGTCAGGCTCGGGGTCGACTCCGGGGGGATCGGCCGCGGGATCGGCGGGTGCATCGGGGTCGCCGGGCGGCGTGGGTGCGGCGGCTCGCCCGCCCGTCGAGGCACCCGGCGGCCCGCTGCCGACAGCACCCCGGGGTGCCGGCGGCCTGCTGCTGCTCATCGTCGTGGCGTTCCCGGCCTGGGTGGCCGGCGCAGGGGCGATCCTCTGGATCGGGTCCCGGCGACGGACGACGGACCCGCGTCTGCGCATCACCCTGGAGCCCCGGCGACGTCCGGATCGCCCCGAGCGTGCCGTTCCGCCCCGGCCTGGGAGCGGGCC
>JBAXFC010000149.1:0-8047 GCA_037140135.1 Chloroflexota bacterium | reverse complement strand
TCCCGATACCGACCCAGAACAGGAACAGCACGACCTGGAGCGCCACCACGCCCATGAGCGCCCGCGCCACCATGACCAGCGGCGCCTCGGGCAGCTTGGGCGTCACGAGGTACCAGTGGCCCAGGATCATCGCCGCGAAGACGCCGCCGGTTGCCAGCGCCAGGACCGCGAGCTGGAGGAGGAGCATGGCGATGCCGCCCGGCCCGGCGCCCCACGTGAGCGCACCCAGGAGGAGCGCCCCGAACCCGGCCGCCAGCCCCGCAACGCCGGGGTTGCGCCCGCGCCCGCCACGGGCGATGACGATCATCTCGACGAGGGCAAGCACCGTGAACACGACGAGTGCCACCCGTCGCGCGGTGTCCCAGGCCGGATCCGCGCTGACCGGACCACTGGCCATGACCGGAAGAGCACCATCGGAGAGGTAGGCGAGGAACCCGAAGTCCGCGGCGCAGAACGCCGTGAAGACGAGGAACCCCTTGGTGACAGCCGTCAGCAGGCGCGTGACGACGACCACCACGAACGACCCGACACCCAGGGCGGCAAGGACCGTCCAGTTGATCAGGGCGAGGTTCGAGGCGATCTGCTCCGCAGGCATCCGCGGAGTGTAGCCGCCCTCCCCCGGACATCCCTGGCACCGCCCAACCGGTGCCGGTGCACAATGGGTCGGACCGGGTGCGCGTCGTGACGGGCGCCGCGGGAACGACATGGGAGGACTGCGGACATGACGATCGGGCGCGACACCTCGTTCACCTGGCTCGGCCATGCAGCCGTCGAGGTCCACACTCCGGGCGGCAGGACCGTCATCTTCGACCCGTGGTACAGCAACCCTTTGAGCCCCCGCTCCGCGGCCGGCATCGAGCGCTGCGACGTGCTGCTCGTGACGCACGGCCACCAGGACCATCTCGGTGACGCCCTGGGGATCGCGTCCCGGCTTCGCCCCGCCTGGCCGTGCATCCACGAGATGAGCCTGTGGCTGTCCCGCCGCCTGCCCGGTGGCGCCGACCAGGTCATCGGCATGAACAAGGGCGGCACGGTGGAGGTGGCGGGCCTCCGGGTGTCGATGGTCAGGGCGGACCACTCGGCCGGCGACTGGAACGCGGACGGCGAGACCACCCTGTACCTGGGCGAGCCGGCCGGCTTCGTGGTGGAGCTGGAGAACGGGTTCCGCATCTACCACGCGGGCGACACCGCGGTCTTCGGGGACATGGCCCTGATCCGCGAGCTGCTCAAGCCGGACCTCGCGATGCTCCCGATCGGCGGCTTCTACACGATGGACCCGGCGGGTGCCGCCGTCGCCGCAGACCTGCTCGGCGTGCGCTGGGTGCTGCCGATCCACTGGGGCACCTTCCCGGCCCTCTCCGGCACCCCGGCCCAGCTGGCGGACGCGATCGCTGCCCGCGGCGGCGCGGCCGAGGTCATCGCCTGGGCGCCGGGCGACACGGTCTCCTAACCGGAACGAGCGCCATGCGGCGACCGATCGAGGTCGTCGGCTGCCGTCACCCGCGACTCGCGCACGGGCCGCGCGCCGGGCCCGTCACGGCGTGTACGTGACCGAGACCCCCACGTAGTCGAGCAGGAACGTCTTGGTGGTGGTGGACCCGACATCGGTGATGCGCACCCGGAACGAGGACGGCGACAGGTTGCCGGTGGTCCACGCCAGGCCCCACGTGTCGGTGGCCGCACCGAAGGTGTAGGTCGTCACGGCGTTGGTCGCAAAGGTCACCGGGACGTTCGCGGACCATGTCGCCCCGCCGTCGCCCGAGACCGCGACGCAGATGCCGTAGGTCGCGCTGCTGGTGGTCGTGCCGGCGATCACCTGGACGGTGATCCCGTCGATGGACGTGACCGAGGCCGGCAGGCCGAAGCTGTAGCCCCAGAACTGGTGCTTGTCCTTGCCCGCGTTGGAGCACGAGGTCGAGTTGTTGATGCCGGAGCCTGCATCGGTCGCATAGGTGCCGTCGGGGGCGCAGGCGTTGCCCGGGACGAGCTCGTAGCCGTTGCCGTCGCCCTGACCCGCCTCGGCGGCATTGGCGGCGCAACCCTTGTAGCCGGTGCTCGTGCGGCCGATGACGATGCGGACCTCGCTTGAGAGAGCGCTCGTCCAGCTCTGCACGTAGGAGCGGAGGACGTAGTACCAGGTCCCGTTGCCGGGCGCATCCGTGGTCGCGGCGGCGGAGACCGGGGTGACCGTCTTGACCTGGGTGTAGCCGGAGCCGGATGTCGCCGAGCGGAGGAGCTGGTAGCCGGTGGCGCCCGTGCTGGTCGAGGCGGTCCAGGCGAGGGAGGCGCTCGTGCCGCCGGTGCCGCTGACCGCGGTGGGCGGCTGGAGCGTGGCGGTCCCGAACGAGCCACTCGAGGTGGGGGCGACGGTGAAGCGGGCGAGCGAGACCGCCGGCGTCCCGCCGACGACGGCGAGCACCAGCAGCAGGACGACGGACACGGCGAGATTCCGCCGCGCGGGACCGTTCACCCGGCGACCCCGCCCCCGGGGGCGACATCGATGGGCGCGCCGGCCACGGCCAGGCGCCTCCGGATGGTGACGCGCTGGTCGTCCTCCAGGGTCTCGAGCAGCCAGGCGCCCACGAGCACCAGCACCCCGAGTCCGACCAGGAACGCGACGCCCTGGAAGGTGCTGAGCAGGACGACGAGGAAGCCCAGGGACGGGATCGTGGTGGTCACCCGCCCGATCACATCGGTGGCCGGGATGATCGACGGATCGATGGCGGCGTTGGCGTCGCCCTTGGTCTCGATCCAGAGCCCGTCCTCGCGCGGGACGAGACGGGTGATGCGGTGGGTGAAGATCGCCCGATCCGGGCCGACCTGGAGGCTCACGACATCGCCGACGGCGAGGTCGGCGGGTACAACCGGGGAGGCCACGACCACCGAGCCGATCGGGATCGCCGGCTCCATCGAGCCGCCGCCGACGACGAGCGTGGAGGCGCCGCTGACGGCCGGGATCACCCGGGCGAAGACCACCGTCAGCACCACGACGGCGATCAGGACGACGAGGACGACGTCGAGGATCCTGCGGGCGAGGGTGGTGATGGCCAGGGTGGCGGTCACGGCGTGTCTCCGGACGGGGGCAGGCGGAGGTTCAGGAAGGCTGGCTCGATCGGCCGGCGGGACGGGTTCGCGGCCGGCGGTGGGTGACCTTCGGCCGGGGGCCCGTCGGTCGCGCCTCGTCCCGTGGGCAGAGGACGGGCGCGACCGCGGCGTCAGGATCGACTACGGGTTGTTGGCGGTCTGCTCGGCGTCAAAGGTGAAGGTCGCGGTGGTCGCGGCCGACTGGTACGTGTTGCCCGAGGCGAGCGGGAAGCTCCAGGCGAAGCAGAGCAGGTCCGTGGCACCTGCGGCGACGCTCCGGTCGCCCGTCTGGGCACCCTGGACGTTGCTGCCGAGTGCGGTGGCGCCAAGGGCGCCGCTGTAGAGGTTGGCGCCGGCGCCGGGGCAGGCGCCCGCCTTCACCGTCATGGCGAGCTGCGTCGCGAGGCCCTTGCCGTCCGCGTTGGTGGCGGCGGAGGAGACCGCGTAGCGCAGGGCTCCGGTCCCGGTGTTCGAGACGGTGATGGTCTGGGAGCCGCTGTCGCCGGGCAGGATCCCGGTCGCGGTGAACGCCGTCGCCGGGCTGACGCCCAGGATGACGGTCCCGGTGGTCCAGCTCCCGGTCGCCGCCCTGCTGTCGGTGAAGACGGCGAGCGAGAGGGTGCCGGCACCGAGGGTGGCGATCGACGACCCGAGCAGGATCGCGAGCAGCGCACGGCGGCGCTTGTTGCGGCGGTTGGTGGTGTCGTCGAGCACGACCTGCGACATGGCTGGCACTCCCCTTGCGTTGACTGGTGCGGTGGACGGTGACCCGGCGGGCGGTTGGAGGTCCCGATGTCGGTAGGGCCGTTCGCCCCGGTTCGGGTGCCGTTTGTCCGTCGGCTTCGTAGGTGCTATCTGACACCGGGAGGTGAGGGTTCGACTACAGGACCGGGGGCCCACTCAGGGGGGTACCTTCGTCCCGGTCGGCCGGTGCCGGAGCGCGCCGTCCACGCTCCGGGACGGGTCCCGGGGTGGTGCCGGAACGCGACGGATCCCCCGGACGTGGGGGGTGCCGGGGCCGCCCTGCGAGGCGGCCGGCGTGTCAGCCGGACGCTGCCTCGACAACGACGAGGGCGTCCACGGCGACGACGGCCCGCGCCGAAGCGACCACCGGGTTGAGGTCGATCTCGAGGATCGACGGGTCCTCGTCGAGGAGGCGGCCGACACCCGCGACCAGTGCCGCCAGCACGTCGAGGTCAACCCCGGGCCGGCCGCGGACGCCGCGCAGGATGGGTGCCCCACGGAGGGCATCGAGGCGGCGGCGGACCTCCGCCTCCGGGACCGGGGCGAGCAGCACCGCCACGTCGTCGAGCACCTCGGCGAGGATCCCGCCGAGGCCCACGAGCACGACGGGCCCGAAGACGGCATCCCGCCGCCCGCCGACGATCAGCTCGACACCGGGCTCGGCCATCGGCTCCAGGAGCAGGCCGCGGAGCGACGCGCCGGCCCGTGCGGCGGCAGCGACCAGGGCGGCGACGCCTCCGACCAGCGCTGCCTCGTCGGCGAGACCCAGGAGGACGCCCCCGGCCTCGGTCTTGTGGGCGAGCCCGACGGCGTCGAGCTTGAGGGCGACCGGGACGGAGCCGAGGTCCCGCCATGCCGCCAGCACGGCGCCCGGATCCGCCGGCACCGCGCGGAAGGCGGTGACGGGGAGGCCGGCGGCGGCCAGCCGCTCGAGGCTCTCGCGCTCCGGGAGGGCGTGCCGGGCGACGCCGCCCGCAGCCTCCCGGGCGAGCGGGTCCACGGTGGTGTCGAAGCCCCACGCGAGAGGGCGGGCGGCAAGGGCCGGCCAGGCCGCGCGCCGCGGGCCGAGGACCGGACGCTCCGCCCGTCGCGCCTCCCAGCGCGCCAGCCGGGAGATGGCCAGGAGCGTTTCGGTGGCGCCGCGCAGCATCGGCATGCCGCCCGCCGCATCGAGTGTCTCCTTGGTCGCCTCGCTCATGTCGCCGGCCGTCAGCGACACGTAGACCGGCAGGATCTCCGGGTGGCCGGCGGTCGCGTTGATGAGCGCCGTCGAGGTGTCGCGCGCCACCTGGACCTCCGAGAGCTGGTCCCGGTACGGCGAGTCGTGCACGATGGCGAGCACGTCGTACGCGCCGCTCTCCGCGAGGGCCTCGAAGGCCACCTTGTACCCGTGGTGCTCGTCGGCGGCGCCCCACGGATCGAGCGGATTGCCGATGTAGCCCATCGTTGGCAGCCCCGCCAGGATCGCCGCGCGGGCCGCGGGCGGCACCGGCGGCAGGTCGATCCCGGTCCGGTCCGCGAGGTCCGCGATCAGGCTCGCCTCCCCGGTGGACACGGTCACGACGCCGGTCCGGCCGCGGCCGACGGAGCGGCCCAGGCGCCCGGCGCCTGCGATCAGCTCGCCCTGCTCGAGCAGCTCGTCGAGGTCGGTGCAGCGGATGACACCCGCGGCGTCGAGCGCGGCGTCGGTCACCCGGTCCTCGCCCGCGAGGCTCCCGCTGTGCGCGATGGCGGCCTCCTGCGCCTGCGCCGAGCGGCCGACCTTGACCGCCAGGATCGGCTTGCCCATGGCAAGGGCCCGGTCGGCAAGAGCGAGGAACCGCTCCGGCCGCTTGAACCCCTCGAGGAACAGCATGACCGCGTGCGTCTCGGGATCGTCGAGGCAGTAGGCGAGGTAGTCGCAGACGTCGAGAACCACCTCCGCGCCAACCGAGACGATCCGGCTGTACCCGATCCGCGACCCCGGTCCGTGGATGAAGGCATCGGTGACGCTCCCCGACTGGGCCAGGGCGGCCATGTGGCCCCGCCGCAGGTACGGGCTGACATCGCCCAGGTAGTTGGCGCTGTTGGTCGTCCAGTCCACCGAGCCCATGCAGTTGGGCCCCAGGAGCGCGATGCGGTGGCGGATGGCGATCTCGCGGACCGCGCGCTGCATCTCGGCGGCCGCCTCGCCGCCCTCCACCACGCCGCCCCCGGGGATCACGAGAGAGGGGATGCCGGCGTCGGCCGCCTCCTGCGTGAATCGCACGGCACGCATCGGGTTCACGGCCAGGACCACGGTGTCCGGCCGCTCGGGCAGCGACTCCAGCGTCGGCCAGCAGGGCGAACCGCTCACCTCGGTGTACGTGGGGTTCACGAAGTGGCAGCGGGTGGCGCTCCCCATGGACGCAAGGTTGTCGCGCACGGTCTGGCCCACCCAGCCGCGAGGGCTCGCACCGACGATCGCGATGGAGCGCGGGGCGAAGAGCGGGCGGAGGTCGATCTCGGGGACGGCCACGGGGTTGCGGCTCAGCCGACGACCGCGTCCACCCCGCGCTTCTCGAGCGCGCGGGCGATGACCATCCGCTGGATCTCCGAGGTGCCCTCCCAGATGCGGTCCACGCGCAGCTCGCGCAGGTACCGCTCGGCCGGGTACTCCCGCATGTAGCCGCGCCCGCCGAAGACCTGCACCACGCGGTCTGCACAGCGGAAGGCGGCCTCCGAGGCGAACAGCTTGGCCAGCGACGACTTGGCGTGCACGATCTTGGGGTTGGCGCCCTCGTCCATCAGCGCGGCGGCCTCGCGGGTCAGGAGGCGGGCGGCGGCGGCGTCCGCGGCCGAGTCGGCGAGCGGGAAGCTCACGCCCTGGAAGTCGTAGATCCGCTCGCCGAACTGGATCCGGGAGGTTGCCCAGGCCACCGCCAGCGTCAGCAGCCGCTCCATGGCCCCGGAGCAGCGGGCGGCGATGTGCAGCCGCTCCTCGATGAACCACTCGTTGGTCATCAGGTCGGCCTGGCCGATCCCGCCGAGGATCGCCGATGCCGGCACGCGAACGTCTGCCAGGATGAACTGTGGGTGGCGGTCGGCGAAGGTGTGCGTGTAGTCCGGGTCCTGGGACTGGACGACACCGGGCGTGTCGTAGTCCACGAGGAACAGGGTCGGGAGGCGGCGGTCGCCGTCGAGCAGGTGGCAGTGGAAGATCATGAAGTCCGTGTCCGATGGGCCGGTCACGAACCACTTCTCGCCGTTGAGGACGTACTCGCCGGTGGCGGCGTCGAGGACCGCGGTGGCCACCAGGGTCCGGGCATCGGAGCCCTGGCCTGGCTCGGTGATGGCGTAGGACCCGTTCCGCTCGCCGATCAGGCAGGGCGCGAGATACCGCTCCCGCTGCTCGGGCGAGCAGTGGACGAGCGCGTTGTAGGCGCCCGGGATGTACCCCCAGAGGCCGCCCGTGACCTGGCCCAGCTGCTCGTGGACGATGATCTGCTCGATCGCGGACCAGCCACGGCCGCCCATCGCGACGGGCATGCTGCCGCCGTTGAGCCGCAGCTCCACGGCGACCCGCTTGAGCTCCCGGATCGTCTCCGGGGACAGGCTGCGGGTCCGCTCGAACTCGGCCTCAAGCGGCTGCAGGTGCGAGGTGACGTAGGTGCGGGCGCGGTCGCGCAGCGCCGCCTGGGCGGGCGTCAGGGAGAAGTCCATGGCGCGCAGTGTTGCCGACCGGGCAGCGGCGCGGGGCAGCGGTCGCGGCGCCCGGAACATCCGGTCGAGGCGTGGGCCCTGGCCCCGTCCGGGTCGCGCGGGCCGGCGCCGTCAGGCGACCATGCCGGCGGGGATGCAGGGCCGCAGCTTCACGTCCACGCCGACGATGTGCTGGGCGATCCAGTCTGAGAGCTCGCGCTGCATCCGGATGGCCATGGTTGCGGTGGGGCCGTCGCGATCGAAGTCCGCCTTCATGGCGAGGAAGGTCTTCACGAACGCGGCGTGGGCATCCTTGTTCTGCTGTGCGACCGGGCAGCTGAAGCGGACCATGCACTGCTCCTCGTGGGCGAAGTGCGTGGTCGCGTACTTGGCAAGGTCGTTGAGGATCGGGCCGACCTCGTCCTTCGCCTTGCCGCCGGCCATCGACAGGAGGAGGTGGTTGATGATGTCCACCAGCTGCCGGTGCTGGTCATCGATCGACTTGGCGCCGGTCCCCATGACCGCAGGGTTGAACGTCAGGCCCATACCGTGGACCCCC
>JBAXFC010000148.1:0-8049 GCA_037140135.1 Chloroflexota bacterium | reverse complement strand
CCTCCGCCTCGCTGGACACGGTGGTCTCGCTCTGGACGGGCTTCCGCGGCGTGGATCCTGCAGACCTCGCGGAGACCGACAGGGTCCTCCGACCGTAAGGCCGACTGCTCGTCGTCCACGGCTACGGTCGCGACGACGTGTCCGCCCTGATGGACCCCGAGGCACCCGAGTACCGCCTCTGGAGCCGGCGTGAGGGTCCATTCCTGCGCGGCGGCGGCTTCAAGATCCGGGTCGTCCACTGCTTCTGGACCTTCCCCTCGATCGAGGAGGCGCAAGGAGCGCTCGAGGAGGTCTTCGGCGAGCGGGGCATTGCAGTGGGCGCCCGCCTCAAGCGCCCGCGGCTCTCCTGGAACGTGGCCATCTACCACCGCTGGCGCGGCGGTGTCATCCCGGCCGGAGACCCGGCCTGACCGGCGGTCTCCTCCGTGGACGGCGATCGCCCACCGCCCCTGCTACGCTCGCGCTCATGAGCGGCCGGCGCCCGTACACCAGCTCCCCGCAGGCCTCCTCGCGTGTCGCGGGCGAGGCCCGCCGCAGCCTGTCCGACCCGGCGCCCAGGCGCCGAGGTCCCCATCTCGGGCCGGTCAGCCTGTCGCCCATCCGGATCATGCTGCTCGTCGCCCTCGTCGGCGGGCTCGCCTTCCTCCTGTGGTCCGTCCTCGTCCGCGACCAGCTCCAGATCCCGTTGATGGCCACCGGCTTCGCGATCTGCGGCCTCGTGTTCGCCGCGATGGCGGTGCTCACGGTGATCTCCGTCATCCGGGCCGGCCACGACGGTCGAGACGCCGCTGCCGTGGTCACGGCGCTCTTCGGCGGCCTGATCGCCATGGCCTCCCTGATGTGCCTTGCGGCGGCGACCATCTTCAGCCTCATCTGGAGCGGGACCAAGTCCGGCTGAGGCGGCCGCCGAAAGGCGCCCTGTTACACTCGCTCCGCCCCGCGTGGGTGTCTCGCCCCCATCGTCTAGAGGCCTAGGACGCCGCCCTTTCAAGGCGGAGATCACCGGTTCGAATCCGGTTGGGGGTACCACTCCGAACCTGCAGGACGGCTGCCCATGGCCATCGTCCCGTTCTCCCTCGAGCACGTTCCGGCTGCTGCGGCGCTCGTCGCCGATGGTGTTGCGCGGCTGGCCGCAACCGTTCCCGCCCTGCCCACCACCTGGACGGAGCCGGCGGTCGTGGCGCGCGTCATCGCCGGCCTCGCGGAACGGGGTCCGGGTCTCGCGGTGCTCGACGACGGGGAGCTGCAGGCCTTTCACGCTGCCACCCTGCTCGACGGGCACGGCGGCCGCTGGTCGTACACGCCCGACGTGGGCCATGCGGCAGCGGGTCCGGATCCTGCACGCCTGCGGGAGCGACTCTACGCGGGCCTCGCGGAGACCTGGATCCGGGGTGCCGTCCCGGAGCACGTGATCACCGTGCTGGCCGACGACGACGTGGCGATCGGAGCGCTCCGGTCGCTCGGCTTCGGCGACCACGTGATCGACCTCGTCCGCGACCTGTCCGAGATCGAGGCCGGCCCGCTCCCGGACGGGCTGACCGTGCGCCGCGGCGTCGCCGCCGATGCGAAGGCGGTGCTTGCCCTGGATCTCGGGCTGCGTCGCCACCTGACCTCCTCGCCGGTCTTCCTGCGCGTCGGCGCGGCGCCCACCCTGGAGCTGCACCGTCGCCGACTCGACGACCCGGCCGAGGCGACCTTCCTCGCGGAGCGTTCCGGCGAGACGGTCTCGTTCCTGCGCATCGGCCCGTGCGCGACCGACGTGGCCTCGATCGTGCGCGATGCCGGGACGGCGAGCATCACGGCCGCGTTCACCCGGAGCGACCTGCGTGGCGACAACGTGGCCACCGCGCTCCTTGCGGCCGCCGTGCGCTGGGCCAGCGAGGCGGGGTTCGTCCGCTGCGCTGTCGACCACGAGTCTGCGAACCGGGAGGGCGCCCGCTTCTGGGCCCGCCACGCCACGCCCGTCACCGTCTCGATGGTCCGCCGGCTGCCACCAGGGACGGTGCCCTGACCGGTCTCCTGACCCGTGTCGGCCGGGGCCGGGACTGGTATTCTCCCTGCCGTGGAGATCATGGGTGTGACGATCCGCACGATCGTCAACGACAATGTCGCGATCCGTTGTGACGGCTGCCGGGAGATCATCCCGGGCACGCCGTGGCGGGTGAGTCTGCTGGACATCGTCGCCCCCGAGGTCGCCGTCGGCTGGACGGAGTCCTCGCCCGTGAACCCGGGCCCCCACCAGTTCCACTCGGATGCCGTGTGCGTCCGGCGCTGGATGGCGGAGCACGGCTACCTGTTCTGCCGCCGCGGCACCGTCCGGGAGATCATGCGCCCGGTCCTGCTGCCCACGGAGCCCGCCTCCTGGGGTCTGTGTGACGGCCTCCACCGCGACGATCACGAGTTCGTCGAGGCCTGATCGCCCGGGCTCCGGACCGGCTCCGGATCCCTTCCGGCACTCGCCCCCCAGCAATTGACGACTGGCGCAGGCACGCCTACACTGCCGCCCTCCGGGGGGTGACGTCGGACCCAGTTTTACGTAGGTTTGCTGCGACTGGCCCGACCCCACCCCGACTGTCCCCGCAAACGGCAAGGAGGACCCGTGCCCGACGACGTCGCGCCGTCCGAGCAGCACGCGTCCGAGCGCCCCCAGCCGGAGCGCCTGGCGCTCGGCGAGGCCAGCCGCCTCCTGGGAGTGGATCCGGACACGCTGCGCCGCTGGGCCGACGAGGGACGCATCCCGGCCTTCACCACCCCCGGCGGCCATCGCCGCTTCGAGCGACGTGCCCTGGAACGCCTGATCGCCGCCCGCCGGACCGGTCCGGCGGGCGTGCTGGCCGGGGTTGGCGCCTCGCCCGACCGCCTCTCGGCCGCCTACCGGCGCCGCTACGTCGAGCCCCACGCCGTGGCCCAGGACCCGCGCCTCACCGTCCCCGTCTCGGACCGGGAGACCTTCCGCGATCTCGGGCGCCAGCTGGTGGATGCCCTGGTCCGGCACCTCGACGAGATCGGGCCGGCCAGGGCGCTGGCGGAGCGCGACGCGCGGGATCTCACGGCCCGCCTCGGTGAGCGGCTCGCCCTGCACGGCATCCCCCTCTCGGATGCCGTCTCGATGTTCGTCAGCGCGCGCCGCCCGTTCCTTGCCGAGCTGGCCGTCGTCGCCCGCCGGCGCGGCGTCGACGCGGCCCGCATCGGCGAGCTCTACGACACCTCCACCGGCCTCCTGGACCGGCTCCTGCTCGCCTTCGTGGCAGCGTACGAGGCGGCGGCGCAGGAGATCGCCGAGGTCGGCCGGCAGGCGGGGCGCCGACCGTGATCCTGCTGCCCGCGCTGACCTCGCTGCTCTCGTTCGCCTTCGCGCTGCTGCTCTTGGACCAGTGGCGCGAGCGTCGCCACGGCTTCCAGCTCGTCTGGGCGCTGGGGATGCTCTGGTACGGCCTGGGGACCGGCGCCGAGACGCTCGCCGCCGTCGGCGGCTGGAGCGAGCTGCTCTACCGGACCTGGTATCTCACGGGCGCCATCTGGACCGCCGCCTGGCTGGGATTGGGCACGGCCTTCCTCCTGGGCCGCACCCGGTTCGGCTACACCTACGCGATCCTGCTCGCCCTCTCGGGGCTGGTCGCCCTGATGCTGCGCAACAGCCCCAACTACGCGGGTGCCGGGCCGCTGCCGTTCGTCTACCTGGTCGGGGCGCTCGTGCTGGCCCTCGCCATCGGCGTGGAGACCTTCTTCGGCAACAGCGCCTGGCCGCGTTTCGCGGGCGGCGCCATCGTCGCGGTGACGGTGCTGTCCGTGGTCCTGATGGTGGCAACGCCGCCGCTGGCCGCTCCCGGCTACGCCTTGAGCCCCGCGACAGGGCAGCCGGTAGGTGATGCGATGCCCGGCTACCTGCGGCTGCTGACACCCGTGATGAACATCCCGGGCGCGATGTCGCTGCTGCTGGGCGCGATCTTCTCGACGTACGTGTTCATGCCCAAGAAGCGGGTCCTGCCCTACTCGCTCGACCCCAACCAGCCGTTCGACCACTTCCTGTTCAACCTGTGCATCGCGGTGGTGGCGATCCCGGTCAACCTGGCCGCCTCGCTGCCGGGCGCGGTGCGGGACCTGGTTGCCGGGCGCCTGCACTCGCGCGTTCCGGCGACCATCCTCATCGCCCTCGGTGCCTTCTTCCCCACCATCACCGACTCTCTCACGCGCTTCGGGTTCACTGACCTGGTCGCCTGGGGCAAGCTCCTCGGCGTCGTCTTCCTGCTGGCCGGCTTCCTGGTGAGCGCGGAGATCGTCCGGGAGCTGCGGATCCCGTTCACGTCGATCCAGCTGTCCAGCCGTCGTCGCGAGCGCGCCCTGGCACGGGATGCCGTCGTGGAATCGGCGGCGATCCCGCCGGCCGTGGCACCCGGCGACCCCGGGAACGCACCAGGAGCGTGATTGGCGCGCATGCGGCTATGCTCTCGCCCATGGACGACGTGATCGGGCACCAGGCGGGCGGCGACCCGCGGCCCAAGATCCGGGTGTTGCTCGCCGACGACCACCTGGTCGTGCGGAAGGGCCTGCGCGGCTTCTTCGAGCTCCTCGACGACATGGAGGTCGTGGGTGAGGCGGAGGATGGCCGGCGCGCGGTGAGCCTCGTCGAGTCGCTCCTGCCCGATGTCGTGCTGATGGACCTCCTGATGCCGGTGATGGACGGCATCGCCGCCACGGCCGAGATCAAGTCGCGCTTCCCCGAGGTCGAGGTCGTCGCGCTCACCAGCTTCATCGAGGAGGAGCGGGTCACCGCGGCCCTCGAGGCGGGCGCCACCGGCTACCTGCTCAAGGACGCCGACGCGGACGACGTGGCCATCGCGATCCGGCGCGCGCACGCCGGCGAGGTCCATCTCGACCCGCAGGTGGCGCGGATGCTCGCCTCGCGCATCCGGACCCGGCGCGAGGATGCCCCCAGCCGGGAGCCGCTGACCGAGCGCGAGCGTGAGGTGCTGGGCCTGGTGGCCCGCGGCCACTCCAACAAGGAGATCGCCACGCTCCTCGACATCACGGAGCGGACGGCCCGCACCCACGTCTCCAACATCCTGGGCAAGCTCGATCTCGCCAGCCGCACACAAGCGGCGCTCTGGGCGATCGAGCACCGGCTGGTCTGAGCGCCGCGTGACCGATCCCGCTCCCGCGCGCGGCCGCCCCTGGGTGGCCCTCGGTCCCCGTGACGCCGCGGCGATCGTCTTCGTCCACGGCACGCGGCTGACCCGGGCGCAGTGGTTCCCGCAGCTGCGCAGGCTCTCCGGCCGCTATCGATGCATCGCGGTGGATCTTCCCGGCCACGGTCTGCGGGGCGGTGAGCCGTTCACGATCGAGGCCGCCGTGGAGGCGATCCGCGAGGCGATCCTGGTCGAGACCGCCGAGGGGCGGGCCGTCGTGGTCGGACTCTCGCTCGGCGGGTTCAAGGCCGTCGAGGTGGCCGTGGCCTACCCGGAGCTCGTCGCCGGGCTCGTGCTCGCCGGCTGCTCGGGCGAGGCGTTCGGAAGCCGGCGGCTGCCGTTCACGACGTTCGCCACGATCATGGAGCGGGTCCCCGGCCCGCTCCTCGAGCAGGTCAACCGGGCGTTCTTCCGCCTCCGCTACGGACGTGCCACCGGCGGTCCGATCGTCGAGGCCGGCTTCTGGTCCGGGGCCGGCGCAGTCGCGGTGCGCCTGCTCGTCGGGCGCCACTTCCTCGATCGCCTGTCCATGCTCTGGACCCCGGTCCTGGTGATCAACGGCGCCCTGGATCCCGTCTTCGGTCCCCAGGGCGACTACTGGGCGGCAACCTGCCGCCGGGGCAGGCACGCGGTCATCCGCCACGCCATGCACCTGTCCAACCTCGACCGGCCGGCGACCTTCTCGCGGCTCGTCGCGCGCTTCACCGACGAGGTCGCGGCCGACCGCTGACCTGCAGGCCGGTTTCCCCGACAGGGTCCCGAAAGGGTGCGGGCGTATACTCCGGCGCAATCCTCCCACCTTCCCGAGAGGCGACATGCGCGTCCGCAAAGCCGTGTTCCCCGCCGCCGGCTGGGGTACCCGATTCCTTCCCGCCACGAAGGCGCAGCCCAAAGAGATGCTGCCGCTCGTGGACAAGCCCGTGATCCAGTACGCCGTCGAAGAGGCGGTCGCGGCCGGCATCGAGCAGGTGATCATCGTCACCTCGTCGCAGAAGCGCGCCATCGAGGACCACTTCGACCTCAACTACGAGCTGGAGCACCTGCTCGAGGAGCGCGGCGACATCGAGAAGCTGCGCCAGGTCCGCCATATCAGCGACCTCGCCCAGATCGCCTACGTGCGCCAGAAGGAGCAGCTGGGCCTCGGGCACGCGGTCCTGATGGCCAAGGACCTCATCGGCCACGAGCCGTTCGCGGTGATCCTCCCGGACGACGTGGTGATCTCCGACCGGCCGTGCATCGGGCAGCTGATCCACGCCTACCACCAGCACCACGGCTCGGTCGTCGCGGTCACCCCCGTGCCGCCCGAGGAGACGAGCCGCTACGGCGTCATCGGCGGCGAGCACGTGGAGGACGGCCACGAGCGGGGGCGCACCTACCGCGTCACCTCGATCGTGGAGAAGCCGGCGCCGGAGGACGCGCCGTCCAACCTCGCGGTCATCGGCCGTTACGTCCTGACTCCCAAGATCTTCGACAAGCTCGAGCAGACGCAGCGCGGGGCGGGCGGCGAGATCCAGCTCACCGACGCGATCCAGGCCCTCATGGACGAGCAGAGCGTCTTCGGCTACGAGTACGAGGGCAAGCGGTACGACGCGGGCACCACCATGGGCTGGCTCAAGGCGTCGGTCGAGCTGGCGCTCGCCCGGCCGGAGTTCGGCAGCGAGTTCCGCGAGTACCTTCGCTCGCTGGACATCTAATCCGGGGGCCCGGGGTCCCGGTGCGCTAGGATGCCCCCGGCCGCGGCATCAGCTCGCGAGCGGCACCAAGGGGAGATCGTCAACCGTGACTGAGATCGGGAGCGTCCTCGGCGGTCGCTATCGCCTCGTCGAGCTCCTCGGCCAGGGCGGGATGGCGACGATCTTCCGGGCCCGCGACGCGCAGCTCGACCGCGATGTCGCGGTCAAGATCATGCGTCCCGAGTTCGGGCAGGACCCGGACTTCCTCGGGCGTTTCCGCGACGAGGCCCGCGCTGCCGCATCGCTCAACCACCCGAACATCGTGTCCGTCTTCGACTTCGGCGAGGAGGACACCGGGCCGTACATCGTCATGGAGCTGATCGACGGCCAGGATCTCTCCTCCATCCTGCGCGAGAACGGCCCGCTGCCGCCGCGCCAGGCCGCCCGCGTCTCGGCCGAGGTCGCCAAGGCCCTCCACGCCGCGCACGTCCGGAGCATCGTCCATCGCGACGTCAAGCCGTCCAACATCCTCGTGGGCCGCGACGGACGAGTGAAGGTCGCGGACTTCGGCATCGCCCGCGCCCTCACCGAGGCGCAACTGACCCTGCCGGGCGTGACGATGGGCTCGGTCCACTACTTCAGCCCGGAGCAGGCGCGCGGGGAGCCCGCCACCATCGCCTCGGACATCTACTCCCTGGGCATCGTCCTGTACGAGTCGCTCACCGGCCAGCGGCCCTTCTCCGGTGACGGGGCGGCCGCGGTTGCCCTGGCACGCCTGACCTCCACGCCGCCGCGCCCGTCCGCGCTGCGGCCCGGCGTCCCCGAGGCGCTCGATGCCATCGTCACCCGCGCCATGGCGCTCGATCCGGCCACGCGCTTCGCCTCGGCCGCCTCGATGGCGAGTGCCCTCGAGGGCTGGCTCGCCGAGCCGGCGGCCCGCCCCACGGCCCCGGTGGTCGCCGGGGCCGTCGCCGCAGGCACGGTGGCGGCCGCCGCCGCTCGCCCGGGACAGGTCCCGTACGCGCCTGACGCCTACGCGCGCTCCGCGCCCCCGTCAGCGCCCGTGTCCACCCGCAGCGCACCGCCCCCGCCGCCCGTCTCCGACGACGACGCGCCCGAGCCGGGCACGCCCTGGGCGTGGGTCGCGGGCCTGCTGGGTGTGGGCATCCTGGTCGTCGTGGGCTTCCTGA
>JBAXFC010000147.1:0-8049 GCA_037140135.1 Chloroflexota bacterium | reverse complement strand
ATCCGCATGATCGGCATCCTACGCGCGCCCGCCGCGGCTGTTGCCGAGGTCCCGTCAGGCGGGTGCGAGGCCGGCGCTACTTGCGCAGCTGCCAGGACTTGCCCTCGGTGACGACCGACGGCGCGTAGACGATCTCGACGTCGTGCATCTCGCGGATCGTCCGGGCGCCCAGGGCGGCCATCGACTGGCGCAGGGCGCCCATCAGGTTCTGGGTGCCGTCGGTGACGTGCGAGGGGCCGTTGAGGATCTGCTCCAGCGGGCCGACGGTCCCCACCTTGATCCGGGTGCCGCGCGGCAGGACCGGGGACGGCGCGGCCATGCCCCAGTTGGTGCCCTTGCCGGGCGCCTCGGCGGCTCGGGCCAGCGGCGAGCCGAGCATCACGACGTCGGCGCCGGCGGCGATGCCCTTGGCGATGTCGCCGCCCCGCTTCATGCCCCCGTCGGCGACGACCGGCACGTAGCGACCGGTGTCGGCGAGATAGGCGTCGCGCGCGCCCGCCACGTCCGCGATGGCGGTGACCTGCGGGATGCCGATGCCCAGCACCTCGCGCGTGGTGCAGGCGGCACCCGGGCCGACGCCCACGAAGATCGCGGCGGCGCCCTGCTCCATGAGCTGGTAGGCGGCCTCGGCATTGGTGGTGTTGCCCACCGCGACCGGGATCGGCATGCGGCGCGTGAACTCGTCGAGCGAGAGCGGGCTGTAGCCGGAGGCGACGTGGCGGGCCGAGCTGACCTGGCTCTGGACGAGGAAGAGGTCGGCGCCGGCGGCTGCGCACAGCTCCCCGAAGCGGAGGGCCACGCCCGGCGTCGCGGAGAAGGCGGCCCGCGAGCCCGCGGCATGGAGCTCGGCGATGCGGCGGGAGATCAGCTCCTCGCGGATCGGCGCCTGGTAGATGGCAGCGAGCACGTCCTGGATCTCACCGTCGGCGGCGGCGATGATCCGGTCGAGGATCTCGCGGGGGTCGTCGTAGCGGAACTGGACGCCCTCGAGGTTCAGGATCGACAGGCCGCCGAGGCGGGCGAGCTCGCCCGAGAGAGCGACGTCGGCGACGGCATCCATGGCCGCCGCGAGCACCGGAACCTCGAGCCGCAGGCCGCAGAACTCCTGGGCCAGGACGACGTCGGCCGGGTCCACCGTGTCGGTGCCGGGAGCCAGGGAGACATCCTCGAACCCGTAGGTGGGCCGGATAGCGTCCACCTTGGAGCGGAAGACCCGCCGGTTTGCCAGCGTCTCGGTCATCGCCTCGCCCTCACCCGCAATCTGGTCGTCCCTTGCCGCTTTTCGACAGTCTACCCGGCCTGCAGCCGACGCCATACTTAGGACACCTGCCCGTCTTGGGATCGGCCTGCATCACGAGGTGGCCACGATGGCCAAGGACAAGTCGAAAGCGAAGCACGCCGCGGAGCCGGACGTGACGGAACACGCCGCGGAGCTCGACGCCGCGGAGCACGTCGAGAAGCCGCGGAAGCTGACGACCAGGACCTACCTGGAGGAGCTCTCCAAGCTCCAGCTCGAGCTCTCCAAGCTCCAGGAGTGGGTCAAGGCCAAGGGCCTCAGGGTCGTGGTCGTGTTCGAGGGCCGTGATGCCGCCGGCAAGGGCGGCTCGATCAAGACCATCACGATGGGGCTGAACCCCCGCATCGCGCGCGTCGTCGCTCTGCCCGCCCCAACCGAGCGCGAGCGCACACAGTGGTATTTCCAGCGCTACGCCGCCCACCTGCCGGCCGCAGGCGAGATCGTCCTCCTTGACCGCTCCTGGTACAACCGCGCCGGGGTCGAGCGCGTGATGGGCTTCGCGACGACGGACGAGGTGGAGGAGTTCTACCGCTCCTGCCCCGAGTTCGAGCGGATGCTGGTGCGCTCCGGGATCATCCTGATCAAGTACTGGTTCAGCGTCAGCGACGCCGAGCAGGAGCGCCGGTTCCAGGCCCGGATCGAGGATCCGACCAAGCGCTGGAAGCTCTCGCCGATGGACCTGATGTCCCGCTCGAAGTGGGTCGAGTACTCGATCGCCAAGGACCAGATGTTCCGCCACACGGACATCAAGCAGGCGCCGTGGTACGTGGTGCAGGGCGACGACAAGAAGCGCGCCCGCCTCAACGTGATCCACCACCTCCTCTCGCTGATCCCGTACGAGGACCTCACGCCCGAGCCGATCAGCCTGCCGCCGCGCGAGCAGGACAGCGGGTATGTCCGCCCGCCGATGGACGAGCAGACGTTCGTGCCCCAGGTCTACTGATGGATGCGGGCAACGGGCTGCACGTCCGGGCTCGCATCAAGGAGCTCGAGCTCACGCAGCAGCGTGACCGGGAGCGCGATGCCGAGACCGACCCGGAGCATGCGTTCACCGGCGCCATCGAGAGCGACGAGGACATCGTGATCCGGCGCGCGGAGCAGCACCGGCGCGAGCGGGAGACCGCGGCTGCCGGTCACCACGATCCGGTGACACGACCCGACGCCTGACGCGCCGCACCCGGTGCGGCTGCCCACCCCCGAATGGGGAAGGACGAACGGACCTGCGGGCTGACATACTCCGCCAACGGCTGCGAGTGCCCGGCAGGGGGAGTCGCCGTCGCAGTCCTGGGGACCTCGAAAGCAGGGGTGTGGAAACGGAGACCCCGGTCTCGATGCGGGTCTCGCGGCTCCTTGAGGAGGCCGATCCGGTCCTCCTGTTCGACGAGGGCGGAACCTGCACGTACGCGAACGCGACGGCACGGGCGATCCTCGGCACGGAGACGTCAACGCCGGTCGGGCGCGCCGTCGGAGCCGAGCTCGCCGCCGCCGGCGAGCCGTCGCTGCGCGACGCGCTGGCAGCCGCGTCCACCACGGGCGCCGCCCAGGCCCTTGATCTCCACCACCCGGCCAGCGGACGCTGGCTCGAAGGGCGCGTGGTGCCCGTGGACGGCGCGATCGCCGTCTACCTGCGCGACATCACGGAGCATCGCAGGCGCGAGACCGCCGTGGTCCAGGCGCGCCACGCGCTGCTCTCCTCCACGGCCGGCGGCCTGACCGGCAGCTTCGTCATCGACCTCGTGCGGGCACGAATCCAGGTCTCGCCCACCGCCATGGAGATCTACGGCCTCGACCCGGCCGACGGCGAGGTCCGGTCCTGGATGGACGTGCGGTCCACCGTCCACCCGGACGACCTCGAGGCGACCTCGGAGGTGATCCGCGAGGTCACCGCGCATCCCGGCCAGACCGCGGATCTCATCTACCGCATCCGGCGGGCGAGCACCGGCGAGGTCCGACTGGTCCATGTCGTGGGCGTCGTGGTGCGCGACGAGGCCGGCAACCCGCGCACGCTCAACGGCTCGATCTCGGACGTGACCGATCTCCAGGCCTCGCACGACGCGCTGGTCGCGAGCGAGGACCGGCTGCGCCGGACGCTCGACAACGTGGACGCCATCGTCTCCTTCCAGGAGCACGCCGGGGCGCCGGTGGTCGTGAGCTCGGCCGTCGAGCGGATCCTCGGCTTCCGGCCCGACGAGATGACCTCCTTCGAGACCTGGGACCGGCTCATCCACCCCGACGACGTGGCGGGCTGCCGGGCGGCGTGGGATCGGCGGGAAGAGCCCTGGTACCTGCGGTACCGCGTGCGCCGGGCCGACGGGGCATGGGTCTGGATCGCCGACCGGGGGCGGTGGATCGCCCGCGGGGACGGCCGCGGGAGCGGCATGTTCAGCGTCGCTGTCGATGCGACCCGCGCGGTCGCCGGCGAGGAGGCGCTGCGGGCCAGCGAGGCCCGCTACCGGGCACTCACCAATTCCGCGCACGACGCCATCCTGACCATCGACACCGACGGCAGGATCGTGGGGTCCAACCCGGCCGCGGAGCACCTGTTCGGCTATCGGGCCGATGATCTCGCCGGCCTCACGATCGCCCGCCTGATCCCATCGGGACAGGTTGCAGCCCACGAGGCTGCAACCGGGCGGCCTGCGCCCGGCCTGCCCGCCGAGCCCGCCGAGCGGGCCGTCGAGATGCTTGGCGTCCGGAGCGACGGCACCGAGTTCGCGATCGAGGTCTCGGTCGCCGCCTGGTCCGTCGGGGACGGCCAGTTCGTGACCGCGATCATCCGGGATGCCGAGGACCGGCGGCGGGCCGTGGATGCCGCGCGGGTCGCGGACGAGCGGCGGCGACGGTTCTTCGATGTCGGCGTGATCGGGACCGCGATCGCGGATCCTGGCGGCACGGTCCTCGAGATCAACGACTACCTGCTGCGGCTGCTGGGACGGACGAGGGCGGAGGCCGACGCCGGGACGCTGCACTCGCGTGACGTGACGGCCCCCGAGAGCCTCGCCGATGACGTGGAGGCGGTGGCGATCGCCCTCGAACGGGGGACCTGCCCTCCCTACGAGAAGACGTACCTGCGGCCGGACGGGACCCGGGTCCCGGCACTCATCACGCGGGCGCTCCTGCCCGGGCCCGAGCCCCAGCTGGCCTCGTTCGTGCTGGACATGACCGAGCGGCACGAGGCGCAGGCGGGCATCGCGCGCCTGGCGGCGGCGGTGGAGCAGATGTCCGAGTCGGTCATGGTCGCGGACCTCGACGCCCGGCTCCTGTACGTCAACCCGGCGTTCGAGCGGATCTCCGGCTACAGCCGGGCCGAGGCGCTGGGGCGCAACCCGCGGATGCTCAGGAGTGGCCACCAGGACGCAGCCTTCTACGACCGGATGTGGGCAGTCCTCGGGGCCGGCAGGACGTGGGCGGGCGAGTTCGTCAACCTTCGCAAGGATGGCTCCCTCTACGACGAGGAGGCATCGATCACGCCGATCCGCGATGCCTCCGGCGCGGTGACCTCCTACGTCGCCGTCAAGCGCGATGTCACGCTCGAGAAGCGGGCGCTCGCCGCCCTGCGCAGCAGCGAGGACCGTCTGCGGCGGACACTCGAGGGGGTGGACGCGATCATCGCGTTCCAGGACGGCCCGGACCGACCGCTGGTCCTGAGCCCGCAGGTCGAGCGGATCCTGGGCTACAAGCCCACGAGCCTGGCGAGCTACGCGAACTGGCACGCCATCACGCATCCCGACGACCTGCCGGCCTGTATCGCGGCGTGGGATGGCCCGCCCGGCGCGTGGGACATCGAGTACCGGGTGCGGCATGCGGACAGCCGGTGGATCTGGATCGCGGATCGTGGACGCAAGGAACACGCCCCCGATGGAGCCGCGACCAGCGCGATCTCCGCGCTGGTGGACATCACGGGCCGCCGGACGCTCGAGGCGCAGCTCCGGCAATCCCAGCGCCTCGAGGCGGTGGGGCAGCTGGCCGGCGGCGTCGCCCACGACATGAACAACATCCTCGCCGCGATCACGGGCTACGGTGCCTTCGTCGCCGAGGCGCTGGGCTCGGAGGGCCCGGCCGCTGCCGACATGCGCCAGGTGCTCCTGGCGGCGGAGCGGGCGACGAGCCTGACCCGGCAGTTGCTGTCCTTCAGCCGGCGCCTGCCGCTCGTGCCGCGCGTGGTTGACGTGGCGAGCGTCGTGGATGGGCTGGTACCGATGCTCACGCGCCTGCTCGGCGAGCACATCACGGTCGAGGTCGAGCACGTCGCGGGTGCCGGCAAGGTGCTGGCGGACCCCGGCCAGCTCGAGCAGGTCGTGGTCAACCTCGCCGTCAACGCCCGCGACGCCATGCCGAGGGGCGGGCGCCTCGGCATCCGGACCCTGGGGGCGTTCGACGACGAAGCTGCAGTGGGGGACGTGGAGGTCCGGGGGGCCGCCGCCGGGCCGGCCGCGGCGCGGTGCGTCCGGCTCGAGGTGTCGGACACGGGCACCGGCATGGACGACGCGACGATCGCGCACATCTTCGAGCCGTTCTTCACCACGAAGGAGCCGGGCAAGGGCACGGGCCTCGGCCTCGCGACCGTCTACTACATCGTCACCGGGTCGGGGGGACGTCTCGCCGTCCGGTCGCAGCCCGGGGCCGGCACCACGTTCACCATCGACCTCCCATGCGCCGGCGAGCAGGTGGAGGCCCCGCCGATGGATCTCGCGGGGACCGGGATCCGCTTCGGGACGGAGACCGTGCTGGTGGCCGAGGACGATGCCGCCGTGCGGGCCGTCACCGGCCGGATGCTCGAGGGGCTGGGCTACCGGGTCCACCTCACGGACGGAGCGCTTGCGGCGCTTGCCGCCTCGGAGGCCGGCACGGGCTACGACGTGCTGGTGACCGACGTGCGGATGCCGGGCATGCAGGGCCCCGAGCTGGCGCGCCGCCTGCGGAGCGCGCGTCCGGACCTGCCGGTCGTGTTCCTGACGGCCTTCGCCCCGGACCTCGATGGCGAGATCGGCCCGCTCGAGGGTGCTCACCTCGTCCCCAAGCCGTTCACCAGCACCGAGCTGGGGGCCGCCGTGCGCGCTGCGCTGACGGACCAGGGGCGATAGCCGCGGCCTGCGGCAACCGCGGCCGGCGGCACCGGTCAGGCGAGCGGCCGCCTCGCCACGCGGCGACCGTGGGCGTCGAGAAGGAACCAGCGGGCGAGGTCCGGGTCGAGCAGCTGCTCACGCACGCGCCGCACCGATTCGGCGTACGACGGCCAGATCGCGAGCGCCGGCGCCTCGACCGCGGGGACCCAGCGGAGGCCATCGTGCTCCCACGAGGCCCGCGCCTCGGCGTTCGGACGCACGCGCGCGGCGAAGATCGCCGAGACCACCACCGCGTCCGAACCCTCGTCGTAGAACGGGGCGACCTGGTCGAGGTCGTACCAGGCCTCGATCTCGTCCGGCCCCAGCCCGGTCTCCTCCGCCACCTCGCGCATCGCCGCGGCGGGCGCCCGCTCGCCGGGCTCGATGCCCCCGGTCACGCACTGCCAGAGCCCCGGGAAGATCCGGTGCGGTGCCCGGTGGATCAGCAGGACCTCGAGGCGCTCGGCGTCCACTCGCGCATCCCCCGCCGAGGACGGCGGCACGATGCGGAAGAGCCAGCACTCGACCAGGTCGGGACGCAGGCTCATCGGCCCTCCTCCGCGAGCGTCCGTTCCAGGCGCTCGAGCTGCTCGAGGTGCATGAGGTCGTGGACGCCGGCGAACAGCAGCCACTCCCCACAGCGCATCCGGCCAACCAGCGGGTGCTCCAGGGGGCAGGGCTCGGTCTCGTGGCCGGCGATGGCGCGGGCGGCCCGCTCGATGATGCGGCCGCTCGCCGCGAGCCTGCGGAGCAGCGCGTCGCGCCCGGCATCCGCAGCGCCGGGGACCCCGGGCACCACCGCGGGCGCGTCATCGGGCCAGCGGCCGGTGGCCGCCAGCGAGCCCGCCATCGCCAGCCCGGAGCGCGCGTCGGCGGTATGCCCGATCGCCTGGGCGACGTTCCAGTCGCCTTCGCCACCGGGCATGGTGAACGCGGCATCCGGCAGCGCGCGGACGCAGGCTGCCAGCGCCTCCCCGACCGCGGCCAGCTCCCCGGCCACCCGCCCGGCGGTGCCGGCACCACTCCGGCGACGAACCTCACGGCGGACGGAGATCAGCGCCCCGTCCCCGATCCCCCGCCAGGCGAGGACGATGTCGGGGGCGGCGGCCTCGAGCGCGTCGATCCGGGTCTGCATCCCGGCAGCGTACCGCCGTCCGTGCCGTTGGTCCGGCGGCCTCATGGCAACGTGGCCGCCCGGGCTCAGAGTCGCTCGAAGCGCTCCACCGGCACGACGAAGACCGTGGCGCCGCCCACCTCGACCTCGAGCGGGTAGGGCATGAAGAACTCGCCCGGCTCCATGATCGGTGGCATCGGGTTCACGATCTGGGATCGCGAGTGGCAGTTCTCGCGAACGATGCCCATCACCTCGTCCACCTCGTCGTCCTCGACGCCCACGATCACCGTGGCGTTGGACTGCTTGAGGAAGCCACCGGACGAGTGGAGACGGGTGGCGCGGAAGTCGTGCTCGAGCAAGGCGTCCACCAGGACACCCACATCCTCGTTGTGCACGACCGCGACGACGAGCTTCACGCCCGGAGCATAGCCCACTGCCGCCGGCGCGACCGGCGGTTCAGGGCATGGGACAGCCTGCCCGCCGCACCCTCCCCCGCGTTCGGGGGAGGGTGCGGGGCCGGGGCGGGGTGTAGG
>JBAXFC010000146.1:0-8062 GCA_037140135.1 Chloroflexota bacterium | reverse complement strand
TGCGGGCGACGAAGAGGAAGGCACGCTGGCTGGTGATGAAGCCCGCAGCCTCGAGCCGTGGGGCAAGGGTCGTCGGGGTGTCGCCGGACTCCACGTCGAACTCCACCTGCGTGGGATCCGTGCCGGCGGGCGCGGTCAGCGCCGGGCCGATGTCCTCCCGCACGAGGTCGGCGATGGGGCCGATCTTGAGCATCGAGGCATTGCCCTCGGCCCAGGGCACCACCACCATGCGCGTGATGGGCCGGGCGACCGTGACCATGACCAGCAGCACGCCCGCCGCGAGGATGACGACGAACAGCGTGAACCGCAGCAGGCCGGCAAGGCCGCCACGGCGGTCGCCGTAGCGCTCGTAGCGGCGCTGGTCCCCGGGGCCACGGCCGTAGCGGCCGGTCCGCTGGTAGCCGTTGGGGCGGCGGCTGTCACCGTCGTCGGGGGCGGCCATCGGCTCGCGGGGGTTGCGTCCGCCTCGAACGGTCATCGGTCCTCCTGCGCGCCGGTCCCGGCAGTGCCGGTGGCGGGCTGGTCGGGCGGCTCGATGGCGGCCCGTGCTGCGCGCGCCGACCGGGCGTCGAGCGCGTCCTGGAGGATGACGCTCGCCGCCTCGCGATCGATTCGCGCCCGGTAGGCGTTCCGCTGCGTCCGGGACGGCGGCCCACCGGAGCGGCCGCGCGGCATCCGGCCAAGCCGCTGCTCGGCCTCGAACGAGGAGAGGCGCTCGTCGTGCATCAGGACCGGCAGCTCCAGGCGCTCGCCCAGGGCTGCGGCCCATGTCCGCGCCCCGGCTGCCATTCCGCCCTCCTGGCCCGCTGCCTCGATCGGCAGGCCGACCACCAGCTCCGCGACGCGCTGGTCCCGGCAGACGCGACCGATCGCGGTCACGTCATCGTCGAGGCTGGCACCCCGGTTGACCGTCGCGAGCGGCCGCGCGATACCGATCCCGGTGTCGGCCACGGCGAGCCCGATCCGCTTGGCACCGAGATCGATGCCAAGGATCCGGGAGGGAGCGCCACCGAAGGTCACGGGCGCACACCGGCGGTGGCACGGGGAAGCGGGAACATCAGGCGGGATGGTAGCGGCTCGACCGCAAGCCCGCCGACACCGGCGCTCAGGGCGTCGCGGACGCGGAGGCGTCCGGCCCGGCCGGTGCGCCCGGATCGACGGGGTCCGCCACGGTGAAGGTCACCCGCTGGTCCAGGGTGGGGATCGTCGTCACCCAGTCCGGCCAGAGGACGATGGAGACCTCGCCGTACGCCGCGAGCACGTCCTCGCGGGCCTTGTCGGCGGAGAGGCCCAGCACCTGGCGTTCGAGCGCGGCGGCGTCAACCGGCAGGACCTCCTTCGCCACGGCGCTGGCGGCGAAGGTGATCACGCCATCGGCGATGGACCCTTCGCCGACGCTGACCCTGGTGGAGCCGTCGATCATCTCGGAGCCCGGGGTGACGGCTGCGGTCAGCTGCGCCGCCGCCAGGCCGGCGACCGGCGACGGATCGACCACGAGCATCGTCCCGGTCGCTGACATGGACAGGGTGAAGCTCTCGACCTCCTGGTTCACGAGCCCGGCGGGATCCGGATCCGTGACCGGGTCACCGAGCACCGCCGTCTCGGGGAACGCGGTGGTGCCGGGCGGGACGCGCGCCGGGTTGCCGACCTCGGTCTCGAAGGAGGCGGTGAGATCCGCCCCCAGCGTGGCGAGTGCCGTCTCCACGTCCTTCTTCGAGATACGGGTGAAGGTGGTCTCCGTGCCCCCCGTGGTCGCCGCCAGGTTGACGGCCCGGATCACGGTGTGGTTGTAGCGACCCGGCACCACGTGGATCGCCCCCGCCATCACGTTGCCGGCCAATCCCGCCACGACGGCCGTGACGGCCACGTCGCTCGTCTGGCATTTGAGCGTCGGCGTGGAGCCGCCGCCGGAGATGATCGCGACCGGCAGGAAGATGGTCTCGTCGATGCCGAAGGCAGTCCCGTCGGCGGTCCGCACCGTCGTGCCCTTGGGGATCGAGTAGGAGGCCGTCGGATCGCAGTTGGTCCAGCGCACGGCACCCGTGGCAGGCGTCTTCTCGACGCGCTTGCCGGTCGCCTGGAAGTCACCCGACGCCTCCACGGGGATCTCCACCGGCTGCGCGGGGATGACCAGCGCCTTCGTGTCCACGGCCGTGGCCTCCGGATCCGCGTGGACCGTGATCCTCACCGGACCCACGGTCCCGATCTGCGGCGTCAGGGTGATGGTGGCCGTCGGCAGGAAGACATAGCCGGCGACCCCGGCCGAAACCAGCGCGAAGACCAGCAGCAGGACGGCGGCGAGCATGCCGGCACCTGGACCCCGGCGGCGCTGACGGCCTGCCGGAACCTCGCGGCTGCGCTGCACGACGGCGTCAAGCTCGGCCTGGGTCGCCGCGTCCGGGCGGCGGGTGGCCGCCGACGACCGGGGCGACGGGGCGAAGCCGCCGACGGCACCCGCCGGATGCGGCGCAGCCGGCGGATCCTCGCGGACGGATGCGGAGGCCGCGGCGGATGCGGCGGCCGCTGCTGCCAGGCCGGACCCGGCGGGCACCGCACGATCGCGATCGGGGGTTCCGGAACCGGCAGCCGGGGCCTGTGGCCCCATCAGCGCGGACTCGTACTCCCCCACCGAGGCGAAGACCGGGATCCCGGCCGAGGCGGCGAGCGCCCGCGCAGCGGCATCCGGCGCCACGATGTCGAGGCGGCGGCCGTTGACCATCGCCTCGCGGGCGAGCAGACGGAAGTTGATGCGCGACGTGGCGACCCGCGACCCGAAGGGCACGACCAGGGCCACGCGCGTGTCGGGCGCCTGGCGGATCCGGGTGGCGGCCGAGGTGATCTCGTCCTCGGGGTCCAGGTAGACGATGGCGGGCATGCGGGTCAGACCTTCATCGCGCGCAGCACGCGGCGCAGCGCGGTGTCGAGCGGATCCTCGCCGGCCTGCAGCTCGATCGCCTGCCACGCGAGGCCCAGCGGCGTCACGTCCTGCTGGTCCACCAGGAGCTCCGTGGCATCGGTGATCGACTCCACCATGTCCGGGGACATGATCGACACCTCGGGCGGCCGGGCGAACGGCAGCCGCTTCCAGAACCCGTCAGCGGCGAGCGCGGAGCGGATCTCCGGCAGCCGCGAGCCGCCGCCGCAGAGGTGGATCCGCGAGGGCAGCATCTCGCCCGCTGCCAGCTCCTCCATGACCAGCTCCACGCCCGCCGCCCAGACCGCGACGTCGTCGGCGACGATCGCGGCCACGGCCTCCTGCTCCGCGATGGCCAGGCCTCGGGCGTAGTCAACCTTGAGCGATTCGGCGCGCGGGAACGGGAGATCGAGGCGGTCCGCGATGGACTTGGTGAACGCCCGGCCGCCGAGGGCGAACATGCGCGTCCCCTCGATGCCGCCCTGGCGCACCAGCGCCACGTCCGTCGTGCCACCGCCGACGTCCACGAACAGCGCCCCGGCCTGGCGCACCTGCTCGGCGCCCAGGACCCGGGCCACGGCATACGGCTCCGCGACGATCTCGAGCAGGTCGAGGTCCAGCTGGCTCGCGACCGACTGCAGCGCACCCAGATGCACGAGCGGGGCGAAGGCATTGAAGATGCCGATCTTGACGTGCCGGCCTTGGAAGCCGACGGGGTTCGTGAGGCTGTAGCCGTCGATCGAGGCCCCGACGATCGCGCTGTGCACCAGGCGCACGTCCACGTGCGGCAGGCCGGTCTCCCAGGTGATGGACCGCTCGGCCTCGTGCAGCGCCTCGCGCTGGACGCCGTCGATGAGCTTGACCAGCTCCGCGTCGTTGATCGGTGCCTCGGGCTTCTTGCGCTCCTGGGTCAGGGTCGTCGTGAAGCCCTTGACCAGCTCGCCGGCGATGCCGATCACGACCTGCGTCGGGCGGAAGCCGGCCATCTCCTCGGCCTCCTGGAGGGCGACGGCACAGTTGTCCACGACCGCCGCGATATCAGCGACCGTGCCCGACTGCATGTGCGAGAGACCCTGCCGCTTGCGGCCGACACCACGAATGGTCCCGTGGCCCGTCTCGTCGATCTCGAAGACGAGCGCCTTGGCGAATTCCGTGCCGATGTCCAGCGCCGTGCACGCGGCGGGGACCGGTCCCTCGTCGCGGTTCCAGAGGCGGCGCAGGAAGGCCATCTAGGCCGCCGTCGTCCGGGGGGGCGGGATGCTGCTCATGCGCCGCCGGCCCGCTCCGCGACCGCGGTCCGGACGGCCGCGATCGCGTCGCCAAGCCCCTCGCGCCGCGAGCCCTTGCCCTGGGCCATCTCCGCGCGGCCACCGCCGCGCCCATCGATCATCGCCACGGCGGCCGAGACGAGCGGGCCGGCCGCGATGCCGCGCGCGATGAGGTCGTCGCTCACGGTCACGAACAGCTGCGGCTCGTCGGCGTCGAGGCCGACCGCGATCACGCCCGACGGCAGCGAGCCCCGGACGTCCTTGGCAAAGCCCTTGAGCGCCTCGATGCCGTCGAGGTCGAGGGTGATCCCCACGAACGTCACGCCCGGCGCGATCTCCTCGGCCTTCGCGGCGACGTCACCCGGCCTGGGTCGCCCACCGGCTGCCACCCCGGCCTTGAGCCGCCGCCTCGTGTCGCGCAGCTCCTCCTGGAGGGCGCCGATCCGCTCCTCGAGGGTCTCGGGGCCGCGCGCCGAGACGGCGGCCACGGCGCGATCGAGCAGGGCGAACCGCTCCTCCATCAGCCGGTCGGCAGCAGCGCCGGTGACGGCCTCGATGCGCCGGACGCCGGAGCCGATGCTCCGCTCCCCGGTGATCACGAAGTTGCCGATCTCGCCCGATGCGCGGCAGTGCGTGCCACCGCACAGCTCGTGGCTGAACCCTTCGACGCGGATGGTCCGGACCCGATCGCCGTACTTCTCGTCGAAGAACGCATCGGCGCCGGCGGCCTGGGCCTCGGTCATGGTCATCCACTCGACGTGGACCGCCCGGTCCTCGCGGACGGCCTGGCGGACCTGGCGCTCGATGGCGAGCTTCTCGTCATCGGTCAAGCCGCGCTCGAACGGGAAGTCGAAGCGCAGGTAGTCAGGCGTCACGAGCGAGCCCGCCTGGCGCGCCCGCTCCCCCGCCACGTTGCGCAGGGCGCGGTGCAGCAGGTGCGTGCCGGTGTGGTTGCGCATCGTGTGGGCACGACGCTCAGCATCGACATCGCCCGTCAGGGTGTCGCCGACCTGCACCTTGCCGCGGAGCGTGCCCCGATGGACCGTGAGGCCGGCAGTCTGGCTGCCGGCGACGCGCTGGACGTCGTCCACCTCGAGGAGGACCTGGCCGTCCGCCGACCGGAGGACACCGATATCGGCGACCTGGCCGCCGGACTCGGCGTAGAACGGGGTCCGGTCCAGCACGATCTCGGCGCGGGCGCCGGCTTCCGCTCGCAGCTCCACCTCGGCCACCGCCTCGAGCGTCTCGTACTCGACGCCGTCGCGCAGGATGGCCACGACACGGCCCGACGAGGTCGTGGCCTCGTAGCCCAGGAACTCGGTGGGCGCGGTGCGGCCCAGGATCTCCTGGTACCGCTGGGCGGCGAGGGCGACGTCAAGCAGCCCGGTCCTGGTGTTGGCGCGGCTCCGCTCCCGCTGCTCCGCAAGCGCGTCCTGGAAGCCCGCGAGATCCGTGCGCACGCCGTATTCGGCTGCCAGCTCCACGGTGAGATCGATCGGGAAGCCGTACGTGTCATGGAGGCTGAAGGCGATCGCACCCGGCAGGATCGGGGCGTCCGGCGCGAGGTGGTCGGCCTGGCGGCCGATCCTGCGTTCCTCGGAGGTGAGGCCCGCGAGCGCGTCCTCGAGGATGCCGACGCCGGCGGCAAGCGTGCGGCTGAACTGGCGCTCCTCGCGCTCGATGACGGCGAGGACCTGCTCCCGCTGCTCGGCAAGGTGCGGGTAGGCCTCGGCCATGGTGCCGATGACGACCTTGGCGGTCTCGCCCAGGAACGGGTCGTGGCGCCCGAGGAGGCGGCCGTGGCGGATGGCCCGGCGCATGATCCGGCGGAGCACGTAGCCACGGCCCTCGTTGGACGGCAGGACGCCGTCGGCGACGAGGAAGGTGACGGCACGGCTGTGGTCCGCGATCACCTGGTAGCTGAAGCGCTCCTGCTCGAAGGCGTCCGGGTCTGAGCCGAGCAGCTCCCGCATCCTGGCGTGGATCGGGGCGAAGAGATCCGTGTCGTAGTTGCTGCGCACGCCCTGGACGACCGAGGCGACCCGCTCGAGGCCCATGCCGGTGTCAACGCCGGGGGCAGGCAGGGGGGTCAGGCTCTTGTCCGGGTGGAGCTCGAACTCCATGAAGACCAGGTTCCAGACCTCGAGCCAGCGCGGGCAGTGCTCGCTGTGGTCCGGCACGCAGTCCGGTCCCTCTGAGAGGTGGGCGCCGCGGTCGTAGTGGAGCTCGCTGCACGGGCCGCAGGGGCCCACGTCGCCCATCCGCCACCAGTTGGCCTCGTCGCCCGCGGGGAAGTCGCCCCAGCGGACAAGGCGCTCCGGCGGCAGGCCGATCTCGTCCTTCCAGACGGCGTGCGCGAAGTCGTCGGTGGTGTAGACGGTGGCGGCCAGGCGGTCGGCCGGGATCTGGAGGTCCTTGGTCAGGAAGTCCCAGGCCCAGTGGATGGCCTCGCGCTTGAAGTAGTCCCCGAAGCTCCAGTTGCCCAGCATCTCGAAGAAGGTGTGGTGACGCGGCGTGCGGCCCACCTCCTCAAAATCGTTGTGCTTGCCGGCCACCCGCAGGACGCGCTGATAGTCCACCGCACGCACGTAGTCGCGCTTCTCTACCCCGGTGAGGGCGTCCTTGAACTGGACCATGCCCGAGTTGGTAAACAGCAGCGTCTGATCACCGCCGGGCACCAGGCTTGCGCTTGGCACGACCGTGTGGCCACGCTCGGCGAAGTAGTCGACGAAGCGGGCGCGGATGGTGGCCGCGGTGAGGAACGGAACGGCGTTGGGGGTCGGGTCGGAGGTGGACATCTCCCCAATGGTACCCAACGGCGTACCGGCGGTCCGAGCGAGCCGGTGCGGGGCCGAGACGGCGGTCTCAGCCCTTGTCGCGGTCCTTGCGGCGGCGGCGAACCAGTTGCCCGCCCGCGACCACTGCGCCCACCACCGCGCCCGCGATCAGACCCGTGAGAAAGCGGCGTGACCCGCGTGTTTCGCCACCCAGCAGCTCGGCGAGGTCGGCAAGGCCTCCCAGCGGCCGTGGTCCGTACCGCACGGGCAAAGGGGCAGGCCCTGGGTCCTGGTCGTTCACGGCCGCGGCTCCCGCCCAGCCGGGCCAAGCGTGGCAAGAATGGCGACGATGCCGATGCCGATGCCAGCCGTGAGGACGGCCGGCAGCAGGGGAAAGTCCCCGATGGCAAGGAACCGGATCCCCAACTTGGCGCCCAGCCACGCGCCCGCCCACGCCCCCAGGACCGCCGCCGCATAGATCAGCGGGAGGCGGCTCCCCGCATTGCCGCGCAAGAGCACGTACCCGGCGGTGCACGCGAGACCAACCAGGAGCGCGATGGGCAGCCCGGGATCGACGCTCATGCCGACATGCCTGCGAGCGCCGGGTGAACCGGGGCCGAGACCGCGGAGGCCGCGGAGGCCGCAGACGCGCGATCGACGATGCGGCCGCCACCCAGACAGACATCGCCGTCGTAGAGCACGGCCGCCTGACCGGGCGCCACGGCCCAAACCGGCGCGTCCGTATCAATCAGCCAGCGGTCAGCGTTGTCGGGGTCGCGCCTGACGGTGGCCGGAACCAGCGTCCCGCGATGGCGGATCCGCACTGAGGCGCGCGCGGGTGCCTCGACGACGTCACCGGCAATGAAGCTCACAGCTTCCACCGCAATTGACCGTGTCTCCAGATCCTCGCGGCGGCCTAACTGCACAAGGTTTGCCGGAGCATCAATCCGCGCCACAAACCGCGCCTCGCCAAGCGCCACGCCCAACCCCTTGCGCTGGCCCACCGTGAACCCCGCAGCCCCGCCGTGCTGCGCGACGGTGCGCCCGTCCATGTCAACCAGCGGACCCGCCTCGGGCTGCCAGCCGCCGCGCGACCGGAGTTC
>JBAXFC010000145.1:0-8124 GCA_037140135.1 Chloroflexota bacterium | reverse complement strand
GTGAGCCGCAGGTTGGCCCGGATGTCGAGGTCCGGGATGAGGGACGGCTCCTGGTAGACGGACACCAGGCCACCGCGACGCGCCTCGGCAGGCGAATGCGCCATGCGCCGGCGGCCGCGGACGGCGATGGAGCCGCCATCGGGGCGGAGCGCACCGGTGAGGATCTTGACGAAGGTGCTCTTGCCGGCGCCGTTGGCGCCCATGAGGGCATGGACCTCGCCCGGCCGGACCGCCAGGGACGCGGCCTTGAGTGCGACGACGGCGCCGAACGCCTTCGAGACGCCGCTCGCATCGAGGAGGAGGTCGGTGGTAGTGGAGCTCATGGGTCCTGTTGATAGCAGGTGAGGCGTTGGGGCGCCGGCCGAAGCCGGCACCCCAACGTGGTCACAACCTGGGGAGAGCTACTCGCCCGGGCCCTTGCAGGTGATCGCCTGCGCGGGGGTGTAGGTCGTCCAGCCGTCGATCAGGAGGCCGAGCGGCCAGTTCGGATCGAGGCCGTCAACCTGCCAGGACTTGAGCAGGGCCTTGCCGGCGTCGGTCGCGTTGTCGGCGACGACGGGGACCAGCAGGACCGTGTTCGGCTTGGAGGCCGACGGGTCGGTCTGCACTGCGGTCTTGTCGAGGAGCTTGATGGCGAGGTTGACGCCCGCGCCGCCGACGGCGGCGGTGTTGGTGACGGCGGCGCCGGCAAGGCCGTCGTAGCCGGTCGGGTTGAGCAGCTGGCCGACGAACGCGCCGAGGTCGGCGCCGACGATCGGCACGAACTTCTTGTTGGCCGCCTTGATGGCGTCAACGACCTGGGAGTCGATGCCGGAGGTCCAGATGCCACCGATGGTGTCGTACTGGCCGGCCGCGATGAAGTCGTTGATCAGGGTCGTGCCCTGCGCCGGATCCCAGCCCGTGGCAACGCCGTCGGCGTTCGGGAGGACCTTGATCTCGGGGTACTCGGCGAGGGCCTTCTTGAAGCCGATGTCGCGGTCGTTGTCGGCCGGGTGGCCGGCGAGGCCGCGCATGTAGTAGACGTTGCCCTTGCCGCCCATCTGCTCGAACAGCCACTTGGCGCCGAGGTACGCGTAGTTGATCTGGTTGTTGTAGAGGTTGTAGGCGTAGGCGTTGTTGACGTAGGCGTCAACGGACACCACGACGATGCCCGCGGCCTTGGCCTCATCGATCGCCGGGCTGAGGGCGTCCGCATCGTTCGGGTTGACGACGATGGCATTGACGCCGGCGGCGATCAGGTCGCGCAGGTCCTGGAGCTGGCCCGCGGCGTCCGTGTTCCGGCTGATCATGTTCAGCTCGGTGACGCGGCCGGAGGCGAGCGCCTCGGCCTTGGCGGTGCACATCTGCTCCTCGCGGAAGCCGTTGCCCACGCCGCCGCCGTTGGAGTAGCCGATCTTGTAGGTCGTCGGCGCCACGCTCGGGGCCTCGGTCGCCGGAGCGGCCGTGGCCGGAGCCGCGGTCGCCGGAGCCGGGGTCGCCGGAGCCGGAGTGGCCGGTGCCGGGGTGGCAGCTGCGCCACCGCACGCGGCAACGAGGATCGCGATCGCGCTGAAGGCGACCAGTCCCCGGGCCTTGCCCATCTGCTTCATGAAAGAGAACTCCTCCTTGTGGCGGCCGGTCGCTCCGTCTGGAGCCGAGGTCCGCCGAGATCCTTGTGTCCTGCGTAGGGCTCGTTGGAGCGTCAGCCACCTCCTTGCTGGTCGATCGCACGGGCGAGCCGCCGCGCATGCTCTCGATAGGCTTCGTCGAACAGCTCCCGCGACCGCTCGGCGCCAACCGCGCTTGCGCGGGTGATCACCGGGGGCATGGCGCCCCGCTCCACGAGGAGCTCCGCGGTCCGGGACTTGATCGCGTTGACGATGGCGATTGCGCCGACCGTGGACAGCGGACCGACCGGGCTCTCGAGCCCGGGGACCTTCACCACGGCATCGTCCGCGGGCGAGCACAGGTCGAGCACGAGATCGGCGACCTCGAGCAGGCGCTGCCCTGCGGCCGGCTCCGGGTCGGCGGACATGGACTGGGCGACCGAGGTGACCGCGATCACGCGCAGGCCCCTGGCCTTCGCGCCCCTCGCCATCTCCACCGGCACCGCGGTCAGGCCGCTGGCCGAGAACACCATCATCACGTCCTGCGGACCGAACCGGAAGTTGCCGAGGATGATCTCGGCCAGGCCGGGCGTCCGCTCGATGAACATCGCCTGCCGCTGCCCGTTGGCGCCCACCACCTGGGTGTGGAACGTCATCGACAGCTCGACGATCGGGTTGAAGCCCGGGTACGAGCCGTACCGCGGGAACATCTCCTCCACGGGCATCCGGGAGTGCCCGGTGCCGAAGAGGTGGACCAGGCCATCGGCGGCGATCGCGTCGGCACACCACCGGCTCGCCGTCTCGATGCCGTCGGCCTGGGTCTCCGCCACGCGGGCGATCACCGAGGAGGCGGCGGAGAGCCAGGTCGCGGCAGCGGTCACGCGGAGGCACCCAGGAGGGCGGGGTCGAGCGTCACGGGCTCCCACGTGCCGCTCTTCATGGAGCGGTACGCGGCATCGAGCACGCCATTGACGATGTAGCCGTCGCGGAACGTCTCCTGCGGCTCGCGGCCGTCGCGGTACGCCTCGATCACGTTGGCCATCATGAGGTCGTGGCCGTGCACGCGCACCTCGTCGGGGACCGGGAAGATCCAGCCGGTCTCCGCGTCCGCCTTCTCCACCACGTAGCCCGACGGACGCTCGACGAACGCCTTGAGCGAGCCGACGCTGATGTCCGTGACCAGGCGGCCGGCATCACCGTAGGCCTCGAAGCGGCCCTCGAGGCCGCCCTTGGAGGACCACGAGACGTCGATCGTCGCCGTCCGGCCGTCCTCGAAGCGCATGACCATGAGCGCGTTGTCCTCGCCCGTGGTCTTCGCGCCGTGGACGAGGGTGGCGCCCCAGGCGAAGACGTCCGTCACGGCGAGGCCCTTGCCGAACAGGAAGCGGGCGTACTCGGCGCCGTGGGAGGCCATGTCGAGGAGCGCGCCGCCGCCGGCCAGCTCCGCGTTCCAGAAGTGCGGCGCGTGCGGACCGGAGTGGCCTTCGCGGGCGCGGGCCGTGGTGAGCCGGCCGATGGACCCTGCCTCCACCATGTCCCGCATCCGGAGCAGGTCCGGGTTGAAGATCACGTTCTCGAGATACGCGTTGAAGACTCCCGCCTCGGTCACCGCGCGCAGCATGTCCGCGGCCTCGGCGGCGTTCCGGCCCAGGGGCTTGGTGCAGGCCACACCCTTGCCCGCCTTCGCGAGCGCGATGACCGCCTCGCGGTGGAGGTGGTTGGGCACGGACACGATCACGAGGTCCACCGAGGGATCGGCGCACAGCTCCTCGAGCGAGGCGATCGCCCGGCAGTTGAAGCGTTCCGCGTAGGCGTTGCGGCGGGCCTCGCTGGTGTCGCAGCCGGCCACCAGGACCGCGTCCCGCACATACCGCAGCCCGAGGGCGTGGAACTCGCCGATGAAGCCGAGGCCGAGCATGGCGACCCGGACGGGGGTGGCCATCAGTAGCCGCCCGTCTCGCCGGTCGGGGCGGCCGCGGCGGCACCGGCCTTGCGGGCCCGGAAGTCGAGGATGATCGCCTCGGTCGCCGTGGCGCCGATGCGGGTGACGCCAAGGTTCATGACGTCGATCAGGGCGTCGAGCGTGCGCACGCCGCCCGCGGCCTTGACCGCGATGTGCGGGCTGGTGTTGGCGCGCATGAGACGCAGGTCGTCATGGGTGGCGCCGCCCGGCGCGAAGCCGGTGCTGGTCTTGACGAAGTCGCCGCCGGCGGCCTCGGTGATCCGGCAGGCCCGGATCTTCTCGTCGTCGGTGAGGTAGGCGTTCTCGAAGATCACCTTGACGATGGCGCCCGCAGCGTGGGCGATCTGGGCGATGACGCGGATGTCGTCCTCGACGTCCTGGTCCCGGCCGCTCTTGAGCGCGCCGATCTGGAGGACCATGTCGAGCTCGGTGGCACCCTCGCGGAGCGCCTGCACGGCCTCCATCATCTTGATCTCGGTGGCGTGGTTGCCGTGCGGGAAACCGATCGTCGTGCCGACCTTGACGTCGGTGCCGTCGAGGATCGCCAGCGCGCGCAGCACGTCCGCCGGGCGGACGCAGACCGAGGCGACGTCGTACCTGGCCGCCAGGCGGCAGCCGTCCTCGACGAACGCATCATCAAGCTCCGGCCGCAGCAGGCTGTGGTCGATGGTCTTGGCGATGTCGCGCTCGGTCAGGTTCTCGATCGAGAAGGTCATCTGGGCTCCGGGTCAGTGGCAGCAGGGGCGGTCAGTGGCAGTAGGGGCGCAGGACGTCGCGCGCGATGAGGAAGCCCTGCTTGACCTTCTCGTCGGTGCCTTCGAAGCGGCGGTCCTCGTGCTCGATGATGCAGTCGCCCTCGTAGCCCTGGCGGTACAGCTCGCCGTGGACGATCCCCCAGTCCACGTCGCCCAGGCCCGGGATGCGCGGGATCTGCCAGCCCATGCCCATGCTGAACACGCCGCGCTCGTAGAGCCCGTCGCGGTCGATCATCAGGTCCTTGGCCTGGTAGTGGAGGACGTGCTTCCCGAACTCCACCAGGAAGCGCGACATGTCGATCATCTGCAGGATCAGGTGGCTCGGGTCGAAGTTGAGCCCGATCGTGCCTTCCCACTGCTCGAGGATCCGGCGCCACATGCGCGGCGTGGTGGCGATGTTGTGCCCGCCCGGCCACTCGTCGTAGGAGAACAGCATCGGGCAGTTCTCGAGCGTGATCCTGCGGCCGTGGTCCCGGGCGAACGCGACGATGTCCGGCCAGACGCGGAGGGCCTCCTCCCAGTTCTGGTCCTGGTTCTTCGCGCCGTCGCCGCCCATGAAGGTGTTGACGAGCTCGATGTCCATCTTCTCCGCCGCCTCGATCACCAGTTTCAGGTGGCCGATGACGGACGCGCGGTGGACGGGATCGGGATGGAGCGGGTTGGGGTAGAAGCCGAGCCCGGAGATCGACAGGCCCTTGGCCTCGATCTCGGCGCGGATGTCCTTCGCCTGGCCGGCGGACAGGTTGGCCACGTCGATGTGGCTGGTGCCCGCGTAACGACGGGTGGGCCCGGTGGCCTTGGGCCAGCAGGCGATCTCGAGGACCTCGAACCCGGAGCCGGCCGCCCAGTCGGCGACCTCCATGAGCGGAGTCTCCGGGAACGGTGCGGTCAGGAAGCCGAGCTTCATCGCGGCTGCTCCTCTGCGTGGATGGGCATCAGTCGTGGACCACCGTGATCCAGGCGCCGGTCCGGGAGCTCTCGAGGACGGCGTCCCCGATGCGCATCTCCTCGTGGCCGGCAGCGAACGTGGCGTAGCGCGGGTTCTCCGAAGGGGCGCCGGCGGCGACGTCCGCGTAGACCGCGGTGAAGACGGCGCCGAAGGTGTCTGCGAAGCCCTCGACGTGCCCGCCCGGGAGGCGGGCTGCTCCGGTTCCGGCCGCGTTCATGAGCGCCGGGTTCCGGAGCAGCAGCTCGTTGGGACGATCGCGATGACCGATCCACAGCGAGTCAGGCTGCTCCGAATCCCAGGCGACGGCGGAGGAGGAGCCGTCGATCTGGTAGGCGAGGCTGTTCTTGCGCCCGGGGCTGAGCTGGCTGATCGAGACGCTGCCGCGTGCGCCGCCCTCGTAGCGCAGGAGGATGGACGCGGTGTCCTCGGTGTGGATCTCCACCCCGATCGTGTCCTTCGCCCGCTCCGTGGAGAAGGTGACGACCTCGCCTGCGGGCTTCTGCCGGACCGGGATGAAGGTCGTGAGGTCCGCCATCACCGACTCCACGCGGAGCCCGGTGACGAAGCTGGTGAGGTCCAGCCAGTGGCTGCCGATGTCGCCCACCGCCCGCAGGCTGCCGCCCTGGTCCTTCTCGAGGCGCCAGTTCCAGTCCGTGTCGTACAGGAGCCAGTCCTGGAAGTAGTGGCCGGTGACCAGGCGCGGGGTGCCGATGGCGCCCTCGCCGACGAGCTGGCGGACGTGCTGGTTGAGCGGGTACCAGCGGATGTTGAAGTTGACGGCGTTCACGAGGCCGGACTGTCTCGCGAGGGCGACGAGCTCGGCGGACTCCACGCTCGTCATCGCGAGCGGCTTCTCGCACACGACGTGGCGGCCGGCCGCGAGGATCTGCCTGACCTGCGGGTGATGCAGCTCGTTGGGGCTGGTGACGTGGACCACCTGCACATCGGGGTCCGCGAGCATCTCCGCCATGTCCGCGTAGGACCTGGGCAGTCCCAGCTCCTGCGCGCGGCGCGCACCCAGCTCGGGATTGGACTCCAGGAGGCCCACAACCCGCACGCCGATGCGGCGCAGGGCCTCGATGTGGACCGTGCCGATGAAGCCGCTGCCGATGACGGCGGTCCCGATGTCGCTGCGGCGCGTCATCGCGCTGGTCTCCTCCATGTGCCGGGCCTGCTCGCCAACCAGTCTATACAGCTAGATGGATCGATGATCCGTGGCTGGCCGTTCCGCGTGGCACCCGGTGCCGTTCCACGTTCCAGAGGTTGTCGAATGTTCGTTCGCCCATCATGCTACTTCGGCCTGTCAATTGCAAAAGGGTCCACACGCCAGGTGCCTCGGGGCGTGTAGCATCCCCTCGTGGACGCGACACAGGCACCCGGGCGCAACCCCGAGCCGAGCCCGCTGGTCGACGAGACCCTTGACGCGCTGGCGCTCGTGCTCGACGGGATCCGGCTTGGTCGGGCCCGTTCGCGGGCCGACCTGGTGACGGGGACGGGCCTCTCGCGGGGCGTCGTGGCCCAGCGGGTCGGCGAGCTCCTCGAGCGCGGGCTGATCGTCGAGGGCGAGATCGGTCCGTCCACCGGCGGCCGCCCGCCGCGCCAGCTCTCGTTCCACGCCGATGCCGGGCATGTGCTGGTTGCCGACCTTGGCGCGACGTCGATCGATGTCGCAGTCACGACGCTCGACGGCCGGATCCTCGGCCACGCAGGCGAGCCGGCGGAGATCTCGGCCGGGCCGGAGGTGGCCCTGGCGCGCGTCGGCGAGCTGTTCGACGGGCTGCTGGCCTCGCGGCGCGCGCTGCCCGGGCGGCTGTGGGGCGTGGGTGTCGGTGTGCCCGGGCCCGTGGAGTTCCGGACGGGCCGGCCGATCTCGCCGTCGATCATGCCGGGTTGGGACCGCCACCCCATCCGCGAGCGTCTCGGCGCCCGGTATGGCGCACCGGTGTGGGTGGACAACGACGTCAACGTGCTCGCGCTGGGCGAGTGGCGGTCCGGTGTTGCGGCAGGCCACGACAACGTCATCGTCGTGAAGATCGGGACGGGCATCGGCGCCGGGATCATCTCGGACGGGCGGCTGCACCGCGGGGCGCAGGGCTCGGCGGGGGACGTCGGCCACATCCACGTCTCGGACGACCGGTCGATCGTCTGCCGCTGCGGCAACTACGGGTGTCTCGAGGCACTGGCCGGGGGCGAGGCGATCGCACGGGACGCCGGGGCGGCCGCGATCGCCGGGCGCAGCGAGCGCCTGGCCGCGGTCCTCGTTTCGCGGGGCTCGGTCACCGCCGAGGACGTTGCGCGGGCGGCATCCTTCGGGGATCCGGTGGCGCTGGACCTGCTGCAGGCCGCGGGCCGCCGGGTCGGCCTGATGCTCGCGAGCGTCGTGAACTTCTTCAACCCGTCGCTCATCGTGATCGGTGGCGGCGTTGCCCAGAGCGGGGACGCGTTGCTCGCCGCGATCCGCGAGGTGGTCTACGGGCGGGCGCTGCCGCTCGCCACGCGGGACCTGCTGGTGCAGCGGTCGTCGCTGGGATCGCTGGCGGGCGTGATCGGCGCGTCCGCGATGGTCGTGGACCAGCTGTTCGCGCGGGAGTCGCTGGCGCGCTGGATTGAGGCCGGGGAACCGTCAGGGGTCGGCGTCCCGTAGGGCATCGCGGGACCTCATCGCCCGCGGTCCCCGGCCGCTCGCACCCGGTCAGGACCTGGCGAGCAGCGCTGCCGCGGGCTCATCGGCGAACACGGTCAGCGCGGGATGCCGGCGCAGGAACGAGGCCGGACACGAGCTCGTCTCCGGGCCCTCGAGCGCCGCTTGCAGGATGGCGGCCTTCCGCTCCCCGGTGACGAGGAGCCAGCACTCGCGGGCCTCGAGGAGAC
>JBAXFC010000144.1:0-8163 GCA_037140135.1 Chloroflexota bacterium | reverse complement strand
CCCGTCGCCCACGAACTGGCTGGCCACGCCGACCGCCTCGCTCACGTAGCCGCCCGGGTTGTCGCGCAGGTCGAAGATGATCGCCGTTGCGCCCGCGTCCCTGGCGGACTTGATGGCGTCCTGGAGCGCCTTGGTCGCACCCGTCGAGAACTGGTCGAGGCGGATCATGGCCACGTGGCGGCCCGGCACCATCGCCCAGCTGATCTGGGGCAGGTCGAACGAGCGCCGCGTGATCGTGACGTCGAAGTCCGCGGTGCCGTCCCGGCCGAGGGTGAGGGTGACGTTCTCGCCCTCCGGGCCACGAACCCTGGACACGACGGCATCGACCGTCATGCCCTTGGTGGGCACGCCGTCCACCGCCACGATCCGGTCGTTGCGCTTGAGACCGGCCGCCTGGGCGGGGGTGTTGGGGATGACCGAGTTGATGACGACGGCACCGTCCTTGTCGGCCACCTGGACCCCGATCCCCACGAAGGTGCCCGAAAGCGACTGGTCGGCCGCCTTGGCCTCCTCGGCGGTCATGAACGAGGTGTGGCCGCTGTCTCCCACCGCGTCGGTGAGACCCCGGATCGCCGCGTAGGCGAGCTTCTGGTTGTCGAGGTTCTTGGCATCGACGTAGTTGTCCTGGATGTCGTGCCACGCCTGCTCGACCAGGGCGAGCTCCTGGTCCGGGGTGACCGGACCGGCGCTCGGGCCGGCGGTGGCGGTGGGCGCCGGCAGAACGGCGGTGCCGCCCCCGTTGGCGGTCCGCTCGACGAACACGCCGCCCGCGAACATCACCAGCGCGAGCACGGGGGCGAGGACGGCCACCAGGCCGCGCGAGACGGTTCCGCCGCCCCAGCCGGGACCCGATGACGGCGCGGCTGGGCGGATTGCGGGACGGGATCCCAGGCGGGCGGGACGCTCCCGGCGGGCGGCATGGCGCCGGCAGCCGGTTCGGGGACGGGATCGGTCATGGGGTGTTTGGGCTTCCGGACGGTGGCCGAGACATGGTCGGCTGCGTCAAGGATGCCGTACCAGCCTTCACGGCGGGTGAATGCGAGGTGAAGTTGCCGTACGCATCGGCCCGGACGGGGCTCGTCCCTGCCGGGAGGAGCGGGTCCGCGGGAGGCTAGGCTCCCGGCTCACGCATGAGGCGGCGGGCTGCCCGGGTCGCCCGCACGAAGTGGCGCAGGTGGGCGACGGGCTTGACGTGGCTCGGCTCGCCCGCGTAGATCGTCGAGATCGGCACCCAGTCCAGCGTCCAGCCTGACCGGAGGCAGACCGCGATCATCTCCACCTCGAACTCGAACCCCCGCTCCTGCGAACCGAGCGTTGCCGCCATCAGGCGCCGGCCGAGGAGGCGATAGCCGGACTGGTTGTCGTGGATGCGCCGTCCGACCGCCCATGAGAACGCGGCCGTGCCCACCGTGTTGGAGACGCGCCGGACAACGGGCATCCGGGCGAAGTCACGCCGGCCGATGACCAGCTCCGGTCGTGTGCCGGAAGCGCCGGGCGCCGCGAAGGCCGCGAGAAAGCGCGGGATCTCATCGGGATCGTGCTGGCCGTCGGCGTCGAGGGTCACGACGGCGTCCCAGCCCTCCTCGAGCGCGGTCCGGAATCCCGCCCGCAGCGCGGCACCCTTGCCGCCGTTGGGGACCTGGCGGATCACGCGGGCGCCGGCGGCCTCCGCGACAGCCGCGGTGTCATCGGTGGAGCCGTCGTCCACCACGAGGACCGGCAGGTGGCGCAGCGTCCGCTCCACGACGGCGCCGATCCTGGGCCCCTCCTGGTACCCGGGGACCAGCGCCAGGACGCGGGCACCCGCGGCGCTCGTCACTTGCCGGCGAAGGTCAGCGACTTGACCACCGGCGTCGCGGCCGCCAGCAGCGCCTGGAACTGGGAGCCGTCGAAGGCATCGATGTCGACGAGGACCGTCCCCTGGCCCGGGACCTCGAGCAGATACAGGCGGAGCTGCTCATTGCCCACGACGACCCAGTGGTCGATCTCCGAGCTGAAGAGCAGCGGCACGGCGGGCAGGCCGCCGGCGAAGGGGCAGGAGGTGGTCCAGGAGCTCTTGAGGCTGATGTCGAGCGAGGTGCCGGGGATCCCGCCGATCGTGACCAGCGCGGGCGCGCTGACCGACAGGCCCGGCAGCGACCGGATCCAGGTGGAGAGCTCGACGGAGGAGGTGCCCACGCCGGGCTGCGCCGCGGCCGAGCACTGGGCGTCCTGGATCCCCGCGGAGACGTTGTGGAAGAGGTAGATCCCGACCGCGTCCGTGGCCGCAGGCTGGATCGCGAGGTACCCGGCGTTGTCGCTGACCTGGACCCAGCCATCGGAGACCGTGTACGTGACGGCCGGGACGAAGCTCGTGGAGTTGTAGGTGCCGGCGGGCATGGCGCTCGGGCGGCCGCTGGCGGCGGGCGAGCCGGACGCGCCGGACGAGCCACCGCACGCCGTGACCGCAAGTCCGACGACGGCGGCAAGGACGAGGATCAAGCGGCCGCGGATCACGCTGGCGGACCTCCGGGTGCTGGTGCGCAGGTTGGGCTCTTGGGGGGACTGGGGCGACGGTACCGGATGTGCGGCGACTAGTGTCGCCCGGCCGCGGCGAGTCCTGCCCCAAGGTCCTCGATCTGGGGTGGGGTCACCCGGCAGCAGCCGCCGACCAGGCCCGCGCCGGCAGTCCGCCATCGAGCCGCGGCGGCCGCATCGACCCGGGCGCCGGTTCCTGTCCAGCAGCGGTTGGCCGCGTCCCAGCCCTCGCCGCTGTTGGGGTAGACGACGACCGGCAGGCCGGAGGCGGCGTGGAAGCGCCCCACCAGCTCGTCCGCGAACTCGGGCGAGGTGCAGTTGAAGCCGATGGCGACCACGCCCGGGGCGCCGGCCAGGGCCGCGACCGCCTCCTCGACCGGGGCGCCGCTCCGGAGGCGCCCGCCGTCAGCGCACGAGAAGCTGATCCAGGCGGGAATGCCCGGCGCGACCTCCGGCAGGAGCGAGGCGACCGCCACCGCCTCCTCTACTTCCGGGATCGTCTCCACGGCGAGCACGTCCGGCCCGGCCGAGGCCAGCACGGCGAGTCGCTCGCGGTGGAAGGCCGCCAGCTCGGCCACGGAGCGGCCGTAGTTGCCCCGGTACTCGGAGCCGTCCGCGAGCATCGCGCCGTACGGCCCCACCGAGGCCGCCACGAACAGCGGCCCCCTGATCCCCTCCCCGGCCGCCGCCACCCGGGACTCGACGGCCAGCTGCACGGAACGCCGGAGCAGCACGGCAGCCTCGTCGTGGGAGATGCCCCGCCCCGCGAACCCCTCGAAGGTCGCCTGGTAGGAGGCCGTGGTGGCGACGCGGGCGCCGGCCCGGTAGTAGGCGAGATGGGCGGCGGCGATCGCCCCCGGGTCCTCCACGAGGAGGCGCGCGGACCACAGCTCGTCGGACAGGTCCGCGCCCTGGGCCTCGAGCTGGGTGGCCAGGCCTCCGTCGAGGAGGAGAGCCCCCTCGGTGGCGAGCGCGTGCAGGAAGGACTCGTCGTGCATGGCGACGATCGTGCCACGGACCGCCGTCCGGCGGGTCGGGTACCCTCGGCCGGTCGATCGATGCCATGGAGGAACACGTTGCGCTACCGGCGGATGCCCATCGAGGAGGAGTCGCCCGAACAGGTCGGCTACGGCCTGATCCGGCGCAACCTCGCGGAGAGCTCCGTCTCGGACGCATCGCTGGGCGACCTCGGGGACGACCTCGGCGGCCTGGTGCTCCAGTACGGCGACCACCTCGGGCTGCCGGCCCTGCGTTCGGCGATCGCCGCCGACGCATCGGGTGCCGATCCGGATGACGTCATGGTCACCCCGGGCGCCGTTGCCGCCCTGTTCGTGATCCACACCTCGCTCCTCGAGGCCGGCGACCACGTCGTCGTCGCGCGGCCCAACTACGCGACCAACGTGGAGACGCCGCGCGCGATCGGGGCGGACGTGAGCTTCCTCGAGCTCTCGTATGACGAGGGCTGGACGGTGGACCCGGCCCGGATCGCCGCCCTGATGACTCCGCGCACGAGGCTCGTCAGCCTCACCACCCCCCACAACCCGACGGGCTCGACGCTGGGCCGCTCCACGCTCGACGAGGTGGTCGCGCTCGTGGAGCGCGCCGGGGCGCGGCTGCTGATCGACGAGACCTACCGCGAGATGACCTTCGGCGAGCCGCTGCCGGTGGCCGCGTCACTGTCGCCGGCGGTGATCTCCGTCTCGTCGCTGTCCAAGACGTACGGCCTGCCCGGGATCCGGATCGGCTGGCTCGTGACCCGGGACCGTGCCCTGCGTGACCGGTTTCTCGCGGCCAAGGAGCAGATCCTGATCAGCGGGTCGCTCGTGGACGAGACGATCGCGCTGCGCGCCCTCGAGCGCCGTCCCGCCTGGCTGCCGAAGATCCAGGCCCGCATCGACGAGGCGTTCACCACGACGGCTGCGTGGCTCGACGGGCACGAGCGCCTGGAGTGGATCCCGCCTCGCGGTGGGGTCGTCGGGTTCCCGCGCATCCGGCCGGGCGTGCCGGTGGCGCCGGACCGCTTCTACCGGGTCCTGTTCGAGGACCACGGCACGATCGTGGGGCCCGGGCACTGGTTCGAGCAGCCCCGGACGCACTTCCGGCTCGGCTATGGCTGGCCCACCCTGGCCGAGCTGCGCGAGGGCCTGGCCGCAATCGATGCCTCGCTCGAGGCGGCCGAGGGCCCCGAGGACGGCCTGTAGTCCGGAGCCGCCGAGGTGGTCGGGGAGCCGGGCCGGCTCCGTGGTCGGGGAAGGCCCGCTGAGCACGAGGTCGTAGCCGTCCATCGCGTCGCCCGCATCGCGGACGTGATCCTGGACGGCGCATGGTCGTCGTCCGCCCAGCCCGGTCCCACGCCGAGGGTCAGGCGGCCGGCCGACAGGATGTCGAGCGCGACCACCTCGGGGGCCAGCTTCCACGTCCGGCGGCGCGCGGGCGAGGTCACCAGCGTGCCGATCCGGATCCGGGGCGTGCACACGGCGATCGCGGCGACGGTGATCGTGGGGTCCTCGAACGGGCGGTCGATGCCGTCTCGCAGGTGGAGGTGGTCCCAGGTGAAGAAGCCGTCCCAGCACGCGACCTCCGCGTCCCGGGCGAGCTCCACGAGCAGCGCCGGGTCGCCGAAGACGCCGTGGTTCTGGACGCCCAGCCCGAATCGCACCTGGGCTCCCTCACCTGCCTGTCACCTGTCGGACCCTGATGGTGCCCATGCGCTCCGGCCGGAACGCCACCGGACCCACGGAGCACCTCGGGAGCCCGATCCGAGGAGCGGACCGGTCGGCCGGCCCGGCGGCTTCCGGCGGCTTCCGGCAGGGCGCCCACGCGGATCGGCTCAGGCGGGCGCAGGATCCTCGAGGATGGCGAGCACGAACCGGTCCCGTCCGGTCTGCTTGGCGGTGAGCAGCGCCTGGTCGGCACGCACGAACAGCGCGCCAAGCGACTCGTCCCGCGCGGCGATCGCGCCACCGACCGAGACCCGGACCGACAGGACCCGGCCACCCGTCCGAACCTGGGCCGTCCTGATGAGCGCGAGGAGCCGCTCCGCCACCCGCGTGATGCCGGCCGGATCCTCCGTCGCGACCACGACCGCGAATTCCTCGCCGCCCCACCGGACGAGCGTGTCGCCGCCGCGGACGCCGCCGCGCAGGGTGGCGGCCACGATCCGCAGGGCCTCGTCGCCCACGTCATGGCCGAAGCGGTCGTTGAACTGCTTGAAGTGGTCCACGTCCACGATCAGGAACCCGAAGCCGCGACCGTCACGGACCAGCTCGTCCCAGCGGGCGGCCAGCACGGCATCGAGCAGGCGCCGGTTGGGCAGGCCCGTGAGCGGGTCGGTGAGCGCATCCCGGCGTGCAGCCTCGGCCGCATCCTGCGCCTCGACCAGGCCGGTCGCGTCATTGAAGATCTCCACGCCACCCACGATCGCGCCCGCGGCGTCACGGATCGCCGCGGTACGGGTCAGCACGGGCCGCCGGGATCCATCCGCGTGACGGAGCCAGACGACCAGCGATCGCTCGGTGCCGTCGCGCATCGTCGCGGCCAGGGGGCAGTGGCGCTTGCACAGGTTGTTCCCGTCGCCATCCACGTGGCAGAGGATGTTGTCGTAGCAGTAGCGGCCCACGACCTCGCTGGCGCGATAGCCGGTGATCGCCTCGGCTCCGTGATTCCAGTAGCTGATCTGCCGGTCGGGATGCACGTAGTAGACGCCGTCGCTCAGGTTGTCCACGATCGCCTGGTGGAGCGGGGCCGGGGCGACGGTGACGGCGGCGGCCGCTCGGAGATCGGATGCGACGCCCGATGCGACGGCGCCCGCGACGATCGCCTCGAGCTCGCCCTGTTCGTCGGTGACGTCCACCATGACGCCGGCGAGCCGGATCGCGCCATCGGCCGTGGAGGTCGCCGAGATCGTGTCCTGGAACCAGCGCCAGCCGCCATCGGCAGCCTGGAAGCGGTACCGGATCCGGGCGGTGCGACCGGTGCCGATCGCACGCTCGACGGCGCCGACGGCGCGTGGGCGATCCTCGGGATGGACGTGGGCCTCCCAGAAGCCGGGCTGGCCCAGCCAGACCTCCGGCTCGTGGCCCAGCAACTCGAGGGAACGGGGCGACACGAAGGTCATGCGATTCTCGGTGCCGTCGGCCTCCCATACGATGGCCGGGAGCCGGGCCACGAGGTCCTCTCGGGCGGCACCGTCCTGCACGGGCAGCCGCGACGGGCTCGCGGCGTCCATGCCGTGAGCATGCCCGTGAGGGCCGTGGCGGGCCATGACCCGGAATGGGCCTCCTGGCCCGGGCAACTCCCTCCCCTAACAGGGGGCCTGTCGGGTGCGGAGGTCAGGGAACACCCTGATATCTCGCACATGGCGGCGTGGCGACAATCCGCATTGACCTCGCTCACTCGGCCGGGTCGTCAACCGTCACCGTGGGATCGGGGGACCCACCCCAGAGCGAGGCCAAGTACCCATGGCACGCCTCCACGAGCAGTACCGGATCACGGACGCCAACCTTGAGCTGCGCCAGTCGTTCATCAAGCTCACGAAGGCGGATATCGCGACCCTTGCCCGCATGGAGGGGTGGGCCAAGCGGGTCGCGCCCCGTGTCGGCAAGCGCTTCTACGACCACCAGTTCGCCTTCGGGCAGACACGCGAGTTCTTCGAGGCGCACGCCAAGCGCAGGGGCGTCCCGCTCGACGACCTGCGGGTGGCCCTCGAGCGGACCCAGGCCGCCCACTTCGTGGAGATCTTCAGCGAGGCCGCCGGTCCCGGCACGTTCGGCGCCGCCTTCTTCGAGCGGCGGCTCCACATCGGGCAGCTGCACAACCACCTGAACCTCCCGCTCAAGTGGTACATGGGCAGCTACACGGTGCTCGAGGACATCGTCGCCGACGAGCTGCGCAAGTCGTACTGGTGGAACCCCCGCCGGCGCAGCAAGGGAATGCGCGCCATCAAGGTCGCCTTCAACTACGACCAGCAGGCGATCGTCGAAGCGTTCTGGTACGACTCGTTCGCCACCATGGGCGTGCCGCTCATGTCGATCTCCGTGGAACGCAAGGACCACGACCTCTCCGACAGCGGCCGCAAGCTCAAGGCCACCATCCTCGACTCGCTGCTCGAGCTCCAGGCCGTCGCCGGCGAGCTGGCCGAGACGTCCGCGTCCACCGATGAGGCGGCGGCGAGCACGGGACGCTCCGTGCAGCAGGTCGCCACGACCATCGAGCAGGTCGCGATCGGCGCCACCGAGCAGGCCAACACCGCGAGCCAGACCGCCGCTGCTGTGGAGAACCTGGGCTCGCTGATCGCCGAGGTGGGCGACGGTGCCGACCGGACGGCCGACAACGTGGAGAAGGCGGGCACCGTCATCGACCACTTCACCACCGCCCTGGGCGAGGCTGCCGCCGCTTCCGAGGAGGTGGGCCGGGTCGCCGAGACCGCCGCGGACGCCGCCCACAACGGGGCCACGGCCGTCACCCAGACCGTGGAGGCGATGGCCCGCATCCGCAAGTCCTCGTCGCTCGCATCCGACCGGGTCACCGAGCTCGACACCAAGTCGGAACAGATCGGCGCCATCGTCGAGACGATCGATGACATCGCGGATCAGACCAACCTGCTCGCGCTCAACGCGGCCATCGAGGCGGCGCGCGCGGGCGAGA
>JBAXFC010000143.1:0-8165 GCA_037140135.1 Chloroflexota bacterium | reverse complement strand
GCCGAAGGCGCGCACGCTGCCGGTCGGCGAGTTCGGCCGCGAGGTCGCCAAGGCGGTCGTGGTGCTCGATCCCGACGCCGAGGCACGGTTCCGCCGGGCGCGCGAGCAGCGCCGCGTGTGGAGCCGCCCCCTCGACGACGGGCTCGGCTTCCTCGGCCTCGTCCACGACTGGCCCACCGTGGCAGCCATCGCGGCTGTCGCCGTGATGGCTGCCACGGTGATCGCATGCGGCGGCAGCACGCCCGCCGCCAGCGAGCCGGCGGACCTCGGCGTCGGCCGGCCGGCGCCCGCGGTCACGGGAACCGCGCTCGACGGCGCCCCGATCGACCTCGCCGCCTACCGCGGCACGCCGGTGATCGTGAACTTCTGGGCATCGTGGTGCGGACCCTGTCGCGACGAGTTCCCGCTGCTCGAGAAGAAGCTCACCGAGCTCGGCCCCAGGGACGGCCTGATGATCGTCGGGGTCCTCTACAGGGACGACGACGCGTTGGGCAAGAAGTTCCTGGCCGACTTCGGCGCCACCTGGCCGACGGCCTCGGACCCGGACGAGTCGATCGCGACGGCCTACAGGGTCGTCGCCCCACCCCAGACCTTCTTCATCGACAAGGACGGGATCCTGCGCGCCATCCAGATCGGCCAGCTGCAGCCGGCCGACTTCGACACGCTGTACGCCAGGATCAAGCCGTGACCGCCGCCGATCCCATCGCCATCCGGGTCGATGGCGTCCGCAAGTCCTACGGCCGGCGCGAGGTCCTCGCGGGCGTCAGCTTCGAGGTCCGCCGGGGCGAGCTCCTCTCCCTGCTGGGCCCCAACGGCGCCGGCAAGACGACGACCGTCGAGATCCTCGAGGGGTACCGCAACGTGGATGGGGGCACGGTCCGTGTCCTCGGCCTCGATCCCGCCCGCGACGGACGCGCGCTCCGGCCGCGGATCGGTCTGATGCTCCAGGACGGCGGCATCGACCCGCGCAGCACGCCCCGTGAGGTTCTCCGCCTCTACGCCCGCTTCTACCAGGACCCCGAGAACCCGGACGAGCTGCTTGAGCTGGTGGAGCTGGGCAGCGCGGCGGGCACCCGCTACCGGCGCCTGTCGGGCGGCGAGAAGCAGCGCCTGGGCCTCGCCCTCGCGCTCCTCGGCCGGCCAGAGCTCCTCGTCCTCGACGAGCCCACCGCCGGCATGGATCCCGCGGCCAAGCAGGCGACCCGGGAGCGGATCGCCGCCCTGCGTGCCGCCGGCACCACGATCCTGCTCACGACCCACGAGCTGGGCGATGTCGAGCGCCTCGCGGACCACGTGGCGGTCCTCGACCGCGGCCGCCTCGTCGCGTACGGGACCCCAGCCGGGCTGACCGGCGCCGGCGCTCCCCGCGTCCGCTTCCGTCTCGCCGCAGCCCTCTCCGCCGCCGACCGCAAGGCCCTCGCGGCCGCCGCGGCACCCGGCACGGCCGCCACCGTCATCGAGGCCGGCGCCGGCAACCACTACGAGCTGACCGGCCTCGCGGACGCCCCGGATCCGCGCCTCGTCGCTGCCCTGGCCGCCTGGTGCGCGGAACACGGCCTCCTGGTGACGGAGCTGCGCCTGGGTGTCGCAAGCCTGGAGGAGCGGTACCTCGAGCTCGTCGGGGCGGACGCCGCAGCCGAAGCGGATGGCGCGGCGTGAGCACGATCCCGGCCGGCGCCGGCACCCCGGCCAGGCCCGCCTCCTGGCTCCGGATGGCCACCGCCCTCGCCGGCAACGAGCTGCGCCTGGCGCTCCGCCGCGGCGAGAGCCTGCTGGTCACGTTCGTGATCCCGGCCGGCGTCCTGCTCGTCTTCTCGGCCTTCGACCTCTCCGGTGGCGACGCAACCGGCAGGCCGGTGGACCGGCTGCTGCCCGGATCGATCGCCCTCGCGATCATCGCCGCCTCGCTCGTCTCGCTCGCCATCGCCACCGGCTACGAGCGCCAGTACGGCGTGATCAAGCGCCTTGGCGGCAGCCCGGCCGGGTCGTCGGTCGTGGTGGCCGCCAAGACGGCTTCGGTCATCGTGGTCGAGATCGCGCAGATGGCGCTGCTGGTGGCGCTGGCGGCCTTCGCGCTCGGCTGGACGGCCGGCGCCGGGGCCTCCCTGCCGCTCGTGCTCGCCGCCGTCGTGACCGGGACGGTCGCCTTCGCGGGCCTCGGCCTGCTGATGGCCGGCACGCTCCGCGCCGAGGCCACGCTCGCCCTCGCCAACCTGCTGTTCCTGGTGTTCCTCGTCCTCGGTGGCATCGTCGTGCCCCCCGACCGGCTGCCGGGCGCGATCGGCGCCGTGGCACAGGTGCTGCCCGCGGCGGCCCTGAGCGAGACCCTGCGGATCGGCCTCGGGGCGACGGCCGGCGATGCCAGGGAGCCCATGGCGATCCTCGCCGGCTGGGCGGTGGTGCTCGCCGTCCTCGCGGCCCGCAAGTTCCGCTGGGACTGAGGCTCGGGGCCCGTCGCCCGGGAACGCCGGCAGCAGGACCCCCGGTTGCCGCCAGGGAGGGGACGCCGCAGGAGAGTCTCGCAGGCCGGGCTGCAAGCCACCGGTGCGGGGGATCCGGAGCCTTCCCGCCGACTGAACCGGGCGTTGCCCGGGTGGTCCGTCAGGTTGCGCGCGGCCTCCTCCAGCACATCCAGCGGAGACCATCCGCACCCGGGCAGTCGTGCGGCACGGGCGTGCACAAACGAGCCATCGTCATTGCCCCAGGTGCGCAACCGTTGCTGTCGCTCCGCTGGTCTCAGGGGTGCCGACGGCGATATCGCCCGTTTGCCGCAGTTGACCGCCGGGTGGTCGTCAGGGCGCGATCCGCCATCAGATGACCGCCACGAGGACATCTGAACGTGAATCCGGCCGAACCCGTCCTTCCGGGCCCAAACCAGCGCTCCAATGACCGCCCACCGGGAATCTGCAACAAGCGCGCCGGCCAGGGGCGCCAGGGACCACCACCGATCCGCGCAGCCTCCTCGCGCGAAGGGACGGCTACAGCAGCCATCCGAGAGGTTCCCGATGCAATCCGACAAGCTCCGTCAGACCCTTACGGTCCTGTCCTTCCTGCTCACGATGACCGTCAACACGGCCGCCAACGCGCTGCCGATCAACGGCCAGATGACAGGAGCGATCAGCGACCGTTTCCACGTCTTCGTGATCCCTGCGGGCTACGTGTTCGCCATCTGGGGCCTGATCTACGTCCTGCTCGGCGCCTTCACCACCTGGCAGGCGCTGCCGCGCAACCGCGAGGACGAGACGCTCCGGCGTCTGGGCTACCTGCCCGCACTCTCGGGCGTGTTCAACTCGGTCTGGATCCTCCTCTTCCAGTACGAGCTGTTCCTTGCGACCGTTCCCGTGATCGTCGCCCTGCTGGTGACCCTGATCGCGATCCACCTGCGGCTCTGGGAGCACCGCGACCGCCTCCGCGGCACCACCTACTGGACCGTGCGCGCCCCGTTCTCGGTCTACCTCGGCTGGGTCACGGTCGCCACGATCGCCAACACCGCGCAGACCGGCTCCTCGATCGGGTTCACCGGCTTCGGCATCGAGCCCGCGCTGATCGCGGCGGCGGTGCTGCTGGTGGGCCTCGCGATCGCGGCCACCTTCGTATCCATGTTCCGTGACGTCGCCTACGGTCTCGTGATCGTGTGGGCGTACGTGGGCGTCATGGTCAAGGAGCACGACACCACCCCGGTCCTCGTCGCGGCCGGGCTGGGCGCGACGGTGGTCGCCATCCTCGTCGCCGGCTCCTGGATCCGCAACCGCGCCGCGGGCGCCGGCCGGCAGGCCACGGCCTCTGCCACCGCCTGAACGGGTGGCAATGGCGGCGGGTGCGAACAGGCGGGTACCCTTCCTGGTGTGAAGGCCGTCCCGACCCGGTTCCCCGTACCCGCTGCCGCGCTGCGCCACACGCGCCTGCCGGTCCTCGCGGCCGTGGGTGTCCTGCTCGCCCATGATGCCGTCTTCGCGGCGCAGTACGGCCTCGGGCCGGCGCGCGACACGGCCCTCGCCCGGACCACCCACGAGTACTGGCCGGCATTCCTCGCCCTGACGCTCCTGGCGGCCGCAGCCGGGGGTGGGGCCGCCATCGCGGGCGTGCTGATGCTCCAGCGCAGGCTGAGCGGGCTTCCGGGCATCACCGATCCGGGGCGCCCATCGTGGGCGTCGGAGGCCGGCAGGCTCTGGCCGAAGCTCCTGGCGGTGGTCACCGTCGCCTTCACGATCCAGGAGAACATCGAGCACGTCACGGCCGGCCACGCGCTGCCGGGCCTGTGGGTCCTGTCAGCCCCGCACTACCCGCTCGCGATCCCGGTGCTCGTCATCGTCACCGGTCTCCTTGCGGCGGTGGGGGGCTGGTTCCGCTGGCGCCGCGAGACCCTCACCCGCCTGCTCCACGCGGCGCGCGCTGCAGCCGCGGGACGTCATCGTCGCGTCCTCCGCGCGCCGCAGGGCCGATGGTCGCTCGTCGCCGCGCTCGTCGCCCATCGCTGGACCCTGCTCCGCCAGGACGCCGGACGGGCCCCGCCGCACGCCTCCGCCGCCTGACCAGGGCCGCCTTCCGGCCCGTCCCGCGGACCCGGTCGTCCGGCCGCGTCCGCGACCTCGTGGAGTGCAACCCGACATGTTCCGTTCCGGCCGGGGGGCCGGCCTCGCGGCCAGGGGCCTCGTCACCAGGGGCCTCATCGCCCTGCCCGCCATCCTCGCGCTCGCCATCGGCAGCGCCGTGCTGCTCGCCGCCTGCGGCGCTGGTGCGGCCACGCCGACGCCGATGATGGTGGACACGGTGACCATGCCACCACTCGGCTCCCGCGAGACCGCGTACAACCCCCCGCTCGCCGCCCCGCCGCTCGTCCTGACCGACCAGGACGGCAGACCATTCGATCTCGCCTCGCTCCGGGGCGGTCCGGTCTTCGTCTACTTCGGCTATACGCACTGCCCCGACGTCTGCCCCACGACCCTCGCGGACATCCGCGAGGGCATCAAGCGGGCGGGCGTGGCGGCGACGGTGGTCTTCGTGACGATCGACCCGGCCCGCGATACCGCAGCCGCGATGAAGCAGTACACGGGCTTCTACGGCCCGGGCTTCACGGGCCTCACCGGATCGGCCGTGCAGATCGCCCGGGCCGCCGCCGACTGGGGCGTCTCGTACAAGCAGCTGGCGGTGGACGCGAACGGCAACTACGCGATGGCCCACTCCACCGAGGCCTACCTCATCGACGGCACGGGCATGCTCCGGCACCACCTCTTCTTCGGCGCCGGTGCGGACCTGATCGCCGGGCGTCTCACGCAGGTCGCCAAGCCGTAGGGCCGGCCGGCGTGGGCCACCACCCACCCAGGAGATCGCATGCACACCTTCGTCACCGGCCGCGCACGGGCGCGGCGCAGCACGTTCCTGGCCGGGGCCGCGGGGCTCCTGCTCATCGCGTCGGTCGCCGCCTGCACGTCGGGCAGCACCAACGCGATCTTCGTCTCGGGCGCCTGGGCGCGCACCTCGTCGGCCATGGCCAGCGCGGGGGCCGGCTACCTCGTCATCAAGAACAACGGCACCGCCGATGACGCCCTCACCGGCGGCAGCAGCAGCGTGGCCGGGGCGGTCGAGGTCCACGAGACGGTGGACATGAGCTCCGCCCTCCCGTCGGCGATGCCCTCGGCCGGCGGCACGGGGATGGGCGGCGGGATGGCCTCGCCGGCCGCCTCGGGCAGCATGGGCGGCACGACCGGCGGCAGCATGATGGGCATGCAGAAGATCGACCGCCTGGTCATCCCGGCCGGCGGCTCGGTCGAGCTCAAGCCCGGCAGCTACCACCTGATGCTGCTCAACCTGACCCAGGAGCTCAAGGCGGGCACGGTCGTCGAGATCACGCTCGATTTCGAGAAGGCAGGCCCCATGAAGGTCAGCTTCGAGGTCCGCGCGAACTAGGCCGTTCCGGCGCCGGGCGGTGCGGATCCTCGGCCGCCCGGCATCCCGTCCACGACCAGGTCCGCCCGGTGGGCGGTCTGCTCGACCAGGCGCGCGTTCGCCTCGTCGCTGCGCAGGACCCAGTCCCGCGCGTGATCCGGCGCCTTGCCATGCTCCACGTGGCGCGCGATCAGCCGCTCCACCCGCCCGCCGTCCGCGGCCAGGTACCAGGCCTCGTCGAGCAGGGTGCGGACGTGCGCCCAGGCGCCCGTCTTGAGCAGCAGGTAGTTGCCCTCGGTCACCACCAGCGGCACGCCCCGCGCGACGGCGATCGCGTCCGCCTCCGAACGGTCGGCGCCCCGGTTGAACTCCGGCGCCCGGACGACGGTCTCCCGGTCGCCGCGAAGGCGCCGGAGAAGCGCCACGTACCCCGCGGCATCGAAGGTGTCGGGGGCTCCCTTCCGATCCCGCAGGCCGATCCGGACCAGCTCCTCGTTGGGCAGATGGAAGCCGTCCATGGGGACGAGGGCGGCCACCGCGGGACCGAGCGCGGCGACGAGCGCCGCGGCGAGCGTCGTCTTGCCGGCGCCAGGGGGACCTGCGAGGCCGAGGAGGCGCCGGTGGCGGGGCTCCCTGATCGCGAGCAAGCGCGCCCGCTCCACGAGCTGGGTGAGGTCCGGCGAGTGCAGCGTCTCCACGGTCCCGATCGTAGCGGCAGACCCCCGGACAAGACGAAACCCCGGGCTGGTCGGGTCCCGGGGTTTCAGGTGAAGCGAATTGGTTGCGGGGAGAGGATTCGAACCTCTGACCTTCGGGTTATGAGCCCGACGAGCTGCCGCTGCTCCACCCCGCGAAGACCTACGGTACCGGAGATCGGCCGTTCCGTCAAAGGCGGGCCGGGCCCGGCGGGACGCAGCGACGCTGGTCCCGAACGACGTCGAGCTCGGCCACGCGGGCCGAGAGGGCGCCGCGCCAGGTGGCCACGGCGGCCGGCCACCACTGGGGCACGAAGCGCGGCGAGCCATACCACTCGAGACCCGGGCCCTGGCCGTGGGCGGCGTCATCGAGCACGATCGACGGCGCGCCGGGAAGCAGGGCGCTGCGCAGCGGGATCAGGCCGTCGCCCTCGACCTCGATGGCATCCGGATCGCCGAGGAGCTCGCGGTACATCAGCAGGACGCTCCGCTCCTTGCCGGTCCCATCGATCCGGCCGACGGTGGACCGCGAACCCACCGCGAGATAGCCCACCCGCGGCGCGAAGAAGGCCCCGGGAACCTCGCGGTTGGCGAAGGCTGCGGCCTCTCCCGCGGCACGGTTCCGGAAGCCCGACGGGGGCGCCACCAGGTGCGGGGTCCCGAGCGTGACCAGGGCGCCCATCCGTCCGCTCGCGCTGGTGCCTCGGCCCTCGAAGGGGATCGGGGCCGTGAGGAGGCGCGCCGTCATGCCACCCGCGGAGTGGCCGATCACGAGGACCGGCGCGCCACCGGCCTGCTCCTCGGAGCGGGCGGATGCCTCGAGCAACGCCCGCCCGCCGCGGGTGACGATGGACCCGAGGCCCCGCCACGCGGCGATGAGCCAGTCCTGCGTCCAGACGCGCGAGATGACGACATCGGCGGCGCCCGCCTCGCGCAGGAGGCGCCCGAACGGCCCGTACCAGGACGGCGAGGAGAGGAAGCCGCCGAGGACGAGCACCACCGGGGCGGGTGTGCGGCCCTCGCGCACGGCCTCGACCCAGGGGCGTGGTGCGGCGGGCCTGCGCGTCGTCACGGGACGCCCTCGCCGGCCGCGGCATCCGTGGCCATGGCGACGGAGAGCGGCCGGTGCGTGGGCTGCATCGCATCGTAGAGCCCGCGGCGGCCGACGGTGAGTCCGATCGCGAGGCAGCCGAGGATGCCGACGGACGTGAGGTAGTACGGCAGCCGGAGGTCGATCGCGGCCATCGCGCCGGCGGCCAGGGAGGCGATGATCGTGCCCGCGGTCCCGGCGGCGCCGAAGAGTCCCTGCGCCGTCGACGAGCGTCCTGGCGGCGAGGCGCGGGCGACCAGCAGGTACATCGCCGGCGCGGCCACCGCGAACGCGGTCCCCTCGATCAGGCCGATCAGCATGACGAACCAGACCTCCGGCACCGCCACGTACAGGGCACCGCAGATGCCGGCCACCAGCAGCCCCAGGGTCATCGCCCAGAACCCGCCCTCCCGGTCGGTGAACTTGCCGAAGTACGGGGAGAGCAGCAGGATCGGCAGCGAGTCCGGGCGGAAGCACGGATAGCCGCGGTGGCC